>JAAYMG010000091.1 GCA_012521525.1 Clostridiales bacterium
ATGGGTGACGGGAGGCAATCGACGGGGTTTGACATTGTGGTGGCGGCATATTACGATTCCGGAAAACATAAGGTTGAGATCGCGATATTTGTGCTGAAAACCGCAGAAGGAGATTGATATGGGCGGAGCATTTAAGTATGCCCGGAACAAAAAGGGAGTGACCCTGGTCGAGCTGATCTTGTCAATTGCCCTTGTCCTTATTGCCGCGGTGCTGATGTTTACCTTCTTTTCATTTATGAACCGCTCAAACAGGCTTGCCAGGCAGCAGTCTGAAATCCAGGAGAACGTGGTGCTCGCAAAGACTATCATTGAGGGGAAAATCCGCAAGGCTACTTACGTAACCATAGGCAGTACCGGAGGAGACCCTCCGTCACTTCCGTGGTCGGAATCGATCTACCTGGATGTCGTCGACGGCAAGGGGGTCATTTACGCTGAAACGGAAGGCGAATCCGGCCCGCTGCTGGCAGGGCTGGCGGAAGGTTACAGCATGAGCCTTGCCTTTGAAAGGGTCGACGGCATGTTCATACGGGTCTCAGTTGGGTGCATATCGGAAGACAACTACGAATATTCCGTCGATACCGAGATATTTTTGCTTGGGCTTGCATCCCACCAATTTGCCGGTGATTCGGGAAACAAAATTTATATTGAAACGGAGTAGGGCTGATTACGGACACCCCGCGCTGCCGGACCGGCTCGATTTTTCCGGGCTAATGAAAATTCGACTTTTTCCGGAAAAAAATACAAATTTATCTTTACTTATGTAGTATCGTATGCTAAAATGTTAAAAGAATTTCGTCCATATGTAACGAAACCCGGTAAGAACTGAAGAAAAGAAATTTCAAGGAGTGTTAAAAGATGAAGACAAAAGCGATCCTCAAAGGGAAAAAAGGTTTCACACTGACCGAATTGATGATAGTCGTAATGATTTTGGGAATTCTCGTGCTGATCGCGGTTCCGATTTACAACAATGCGACGGCTAAAGCGGAGAAGAGCGCATGTCAGGCCAACAGGAGAACGATCGAAAGCGCAATCGCTCAGTATGCAGCCGTGGAAGGAGTTAACATGGCAGATGTTGTCGTAGACTTTACGACAGGCGTCATAAACGTTAAAGAAGGCGAGGAAGGAACCGAGAAAGGAACCGAAACAAACTTAGTCGGTAATTATCTTAATGAGTTGCCGACATGTCCAAGCGGCGGAGCTTACAGCTATAAAAATGGGAAAGTCAGCTGCGACGCTCCGGATCACGGCAGCGATACGGATCACGATTGATAGTGGCAGCCGGCGAAGAAGACCGAATATCCTTCAAAAAACATATGAATAAAACAGTAAAAGCAGGTCATACCTGCTTTTTTGTCAATGAGGGGACTGGTTAGTATACATACGATTCTATATGTATTTGCCTTTCTCTACGGCGCCGTTGTCGGGAGTTTCGTCAATGTGCTTATATACCGCATACCCAGAAAACTCAATTGGGTCACCGGCAGATCGGCATGCCCCGAATGCGCTGTGACATTGAAGCTTATCGATTTGATTCCAATAGTCAGCTACATAATTCTCAGAGGCAAATGCCGTTATTGCGGGGCAAAAATCCCGTTTCGCTACACTATTGTCGAAATGCTGAACGGACTGCTATACCTGGCGGCTTTCCACCGGTATGGGCTGACATTGTACTCGCTGGGATGGTATATTGCCATGCCCGCCTTGATTGCTTTGGCATTTATAGATGCCGAACACAGGATCATTCCCGACAGGTTCAATATAGCGCTGGCTGTAGCGGGTTTGATTATGACTATTTCCGGAGAAGAGGCAGAGCTGATGTCAAGGGTGATAGGGATTTTTGCAATCAGCGTCCCGTTCCTTGCAATAGCTATGATTTCAAAAGGCAGCGCGATGGGCGGCGGGGACATAAAGCTTGTTGCCGCATCGGGGTTGTGCCTTGGATGGCAGATGAACATTGTAGCCGTGTTCATCGGGTCGCTGCTGGGAAGTGTCTATGGTGTGGCTCTGATGATTATGGGGAAAGCGGACAGGAAGTCGCAGATCCCATTCGGACCCTGGCTTGCGGCAGGGATAGCGATATCCGGAATGATCGGGCAGCTGCGGTTTTGACGCGCCGGTTTTGATTAACCGTATATTACCGTATATTACCGTATATTTTTACGGCCTTCAATTAGGGCGACTGATCGTACGACTTTCAGATGGGGGAAAATCAGATGTACAAAAACGGAACAAAATGCGGATTGATTTCAAAATTATATATTGTTCTACTTTTGACAGCTCTAATCGGTAATGCTTCTGTGCTTGCGGCCGAAGCATCGGATCCTGTCGGTCCGCTCCCGCAGTACGATTATATTGAACCTTTCAGCGAAGGGCTCGCCGCCGCAAGGGAGAACAACCGGTGGGGATTTGTCAACGAGTTCGGTGAGGTCGCGATCCCGTTTGTCTACAGTGAGGTGTCCGCTTTCAGCGAAGGCCTTGCGGTTGTCCGGGTCGAAGGTCGTTACGGATATATGGACCAAAACGGTGATATTGTGATCGAACCTCGGTTTGAGCAGGCAGGACCCTTCCGGGAAGGCCGTGCGGTCGTCAGGGTCGACGGGAAGTACGGCGCGATCGATAGGGGAGGAAACCTGGCTGTTGCCGCCGAATACGACGAAATGCAGCCGTTCAATGAAGGGTTTGCGGTTGTTTGCAAGGGTGGTTATTACAACTATGTAAACCGCAACGGTGACCGGCTGCTGGCAACTGCACGGCTGACCGATGCTTACCCGTTTTCTTCCGGGCTGGCAAGAGTCCGCGACTATTACGGATCCTGGTATTATATCAACAGCAGCGGGTACTTCGCATTCAGGCCGGCCGCGGATTGGGCCGATACGTTTATTGACGGCTATTCTATAGTCACGACGGGTTACGGAAGCTACTTGATAGACTCCAAGGGAGTCAGGGTGTCGGGTACGTTCGAGATAATGGAAAGAGCGGATGAAGCCGGGTACTTTATAATATATAGCAACGGCAGATATGGTTATTATGATACGTTCAAAAGAACAGCGGTCATGAGTTACCAGTATCAAAGGATATTGCCACCATCCGAGGGCTTGTCCCTGGCAGTCAAGGACGGACTTTACGGATTCGTCGATACGAACTTGAGGACCGTGATTCCGTTTAACTACTCGTATGCCGGGAAGTTCGAAGACGGTCTGTCGATCGTAATGAAAAACGGCAAGTACGGATATATAAACACGAAAGGCGAAGAGGTCATACCCTGCATATATGAGGAAGCCGAACCGTTCAATGAAGGGCTTGCGGTCGTCAGGGTCGACAGAAATTACGGCTGCATAGATAAAGCCGGTACGTTTGTTATCCCGGACGAGTTCGGATACATACAAGGTTTTGAAAACGGTGTCTCGATAGCGAAGCTGTCGGGGAGATACGTAGTATTGAGAAATCCCATCCGGTATGAAAGCTTTGCGGAAGCAGTACCTTCAGGCGCAAAGATAAAGGTTGACGGGGAACCTGCAGACATAGAAGCATATGTTATTGAAGGCCACAACTATATTCAAATTAAAGACCTTGCATATGTCCTTCGGGGATCATGCAAGAAGTTTGACTTTGAATACCGGGCAGACGCCGATATGTTGATTTTGTATAATAACAAGGTATATGTCCCTGGGGGCAGTGAACAGATAAAAAGCAGATATGCAAAACCCAGAGCGGCTTTATGCGAAGAAATAACTATCGGAACGGCGTACGGCGGGAAAGTCCGGGCGCTGTCGTATATTATTGCGGGCGGCAGATATTTTAAGCTGCGGGATATCGCCGCGCTGGTCGATTTCTCCGTCGAATGGAACGCAGATGACGGGGAAATCGTCATCACAACTGCGAAACCGTATGGGAATGATACAGCAAGATGAACGAACAGCAACGATATCAATTATTAACAAATTATGAACCGGAAAATCCGGTGACATATAGAGTGTTCGTCATTTTCACAAATTAGTGCAAGATTATTAAAATGTTGCGGGATAATCGGAATACCATGTGGATAGTGCCGGTTTCGTCGTAAATTATGTCGAAAATACTACTATATAAATTGGAGCAAAATACAAAAACAGGGGACGTATCGTGCGGTGTATTGGACAAAGTGGATACCATATAAAAAATTGTGTTTCAAATTTGTTAAATATAGCAATCAAGTATTGCAATTTGCACAATGATGTAGTAAACTATCTA
>JAAYMG010000092.1 GCA_012521525.1 Clostridiales bacterium
CGTCGCCCCGTTTTCCTGTAAGGTGTTGAGCAGTGACATCAGGGCGGCGATCGCCGTATTGAACTTCAGTTCCTCAATGTCGCCCGTTACTTTCTTGATCGTTTTGTGTATAGCGCTTTCGTTTGCCGGCGAAACTTCGGCAGACGGCGACAATGTCTCCGCCATGTTCCATACCCTGTCAAGGAAGCGCCTGCATCCTTTGACTGCCGTCGATGACCATGGCGCAGCCTTTTCAAAGTCTCCAATAAACATTATATAGAGACGCATCGTATCTGCGCCGTACTGGTCGACGATGTCATTGGGGTTGATGACGTTCCCGCGCGACTTTGACATCTTTTCGCCGTTCTCGCCGAGGATCATACCGTGGCTCGTTCGTTTGAGATATGGCTCTTTAGTCGGGACAACACCTATGTCATACAGGAAGCGATGCCAAAAACGCGAATAGAGGAGATGGAGCGTGGTATGTTCCATACCACCGTTATACCAGTCTACCGGTATCCAGTATTTCATTGCGTCCTGTGATGCAAGCTCACTGCCGTTGCCAGGATCTGTATATCTTAAGAAGTACCAGCTCGAACCCGCCCACTGGGGCATCGTGTCCGTTTCCCTTTCTGCATCTCCGCCGCAGACGGGGCACTTTACCTCGACCCAGTCACGCATCTTTGACAGCGGGCTCTCCCCTGTATCAGTCGGCTCGTAACTTTCGACGTCCGGGAGCATAAGCGGCAATTCGCTTTCCTTGAGCGGAACATGCCCGCAGCTTGGGCAGTTGATGATCGGGATCGGCTCTCCCCAGTAACGCTGGCGCGAGAAAACCCAGTCCCTCAGTTTGTAGTTTATCTTCGGTGTTCCCAGGCCGCGTTCGGCAAGCCATTCGACTATGGCCTTCTTCGCCTGGGATACCTCCATTCCGTCAAGGAATCCGGAATTTACCATTATTCCCGTTTCGGTGTCGGTATAGGCTTCTTTTGTTACGTCTCCGCCAGAGACGACTTCTATTATAGGAAGGTCAAACTTCTTTGCAAACTCCCAGTCACGAGTATCATGTCCCGGTACTGCCATTATGGCACCTGTACCATATGTCATCAGCACATAGTCGGAAATATATATAGGTATCGACTTGCCGTTAACAGGATTGATCGCCATTACGCCTTCCAGGCGTACACCTGTCTTTTCCTTATTGAGCTCGGAGCGTTCAAATTCCGATTTGAGGGCAGCCTGCTCAATATATTGCCGTACCTGGTCTATGTTTTTCAGTTTTTCCGACCACTTCTCTATAAGCGGATGTTCTGGTGAAAGGACCATATATGTCGCTCCGAAAAGAGTATCCGGACGGGTTGTGAATACTTTGATTACACCACCCGCATCGGTTTTGAAGTCGACTTCGGCACCCTCGGAGCGGCCGATCCAGTTTCTCTGCTGAGCCTTTACACGTTCCGGATAGTTGACCTCTTCCAAACCGTCAAGCAGCTTTTGTGCATATTCAGTGATCTTCAGCATCCACTGGCTCTTTTCCCTGCGCACGACTTCGGATCCGCAGCGTTCGCAAACCCCGTCTACCACTTCTTAGTTTGCCAGTACGCACTTGCATGACGTGCACCAGTTTACAGGCATTTTTGCCTTATAAGCCAGGCCGTGCTTGAAGAGCTGCAAGAAGATCCACTGGGTCCACTTGTAATACTCCGGATCGGTGGTGTTGATCTCTCTTTCCCAGTCAAACGAGTACCCGAGAAGCTTGCACTGGCTTTTGAACCTTTCGACGTTCCTTTTTGTAACTTCGGCAGGATGGACCTTGTTCTTTATGGCATAGTTTTCGGTCGGAAGGCCAAAGGCATCCCATCCGATCGGGAACAGGACGTTATACCCCTCCCTGCGACGCTTCCTTGCAACGATGTCCATGGCGGTGTACGGTCTTGCATGCCCGACATGCAGGCCGTCTCCCGAAGGGTACGGGAACTCCACCAGGGCATAGAACTTCGGTTTGGAGCTGTCGTTTTCGGACCGGTAGACTGCCTCTTCATCCCATTTTTGCTGCCACTTTTTTTCAATTTTCAGATAGTCGTATTTCATGGAGATACCTTCCTATCTATCAACACTTTTGAAAAGTGATTTTATATCATTTTATGCTTGGATCGGTCCCGCCTGCATTTATCCTCGGCGCATCGGACCAAAGCCTTTCGAGCGAATAGTATTTGCGCGTATCCTCGGTAAACAGGTGCACGACTACCGAGCCGTAATCCATAAGGATCCAGTTGCCCGTATCATAGCCCTCGATCCCTAACGGCGGAAGTGACTGGCCTTCCTTCAGTTTCAATTCGACTTCGTCCGCCAATGCCCTCAGGTGGACGGTCGACGTACCCGTACACAGTACGAAGTAATCCGCAATTATCGTCAGCTCTTCGATTTCTATGATCTCAATGTCGATACCCTTCTTATTGTCCAGCAGCTGCGCAATAGTCCTTGCAAGATCCCTGGACTGCATCATCAAAGCATTACCTCCGTCCTAATCAATTTGTTAGGGTTTGATCAAATCCAGATCGGTGATATCGGTAGTATATGGGTTGATCGAAGAGTTTATAAGGGCAAGCGCCTCATCCTCTTCGGCGTATACGTAAGACAGGCCTTTATACATACAGCTGTGTTCGGCGTAAGTATGGAAATGCAGTCCGTTTTCGGTATCGACACCCAAAGCTTCCTTGGCCAGCCAGAGTATTTCACCTGCATCAAGATCGGTCTTCAGGTTGTCCACCGCAATATCAACAAGCTCGTCCAGCTTAAGCAGAGTCTTCACGTTTATCATCTTCTTGGCGATCGCGGTCAGGAGCTTCTGTGTAGTCTGTATCCTGTCCAGATCTTCGCGGGGGTAACCTGTGCCGTCGTTGTTGTGGCGGAAACGCACGACTTCAAGGGCCGACTTGCCGTCAAGGAATTGAAGTCCCTTTTTATAATGGATATGGAGGTCCTGGGTCGGGTCGTCATAATCCATGTCGACCGGGACATAGAATTCGACTCCGCCTATTGCATCCACAAG
>JAAYMG010000093.1 GCA_012521525.1 Clostridiales bacterium
AATTCCGTTTTCAGGAGACGCACATGGGTAAAGAGCGGCGCAGTCCGATGGCAGCATTTTGACCGCACGGGCAATCCCGTCCTGAACTATATCTTCACGCCGGACACCGTCTATGTTTGGGAAGAGAACGGCAGAGGATATGTCAGTTACCCGTGCGGTGAATTTTCTGCTGATGATCTGGGTCAGATTCCGACTTACGAGGATATACTGCAAGCCGATAAGGATGATATTGTATCCGCATATTACGAGGACCGTCAATCTGTTCCCTGTGTAAAGGTCGAAGTATTCGACAGAGATAACGGTCATACCCATCTGTATTGGGTCTCGCTTGAAACAGGACTTCTTTGGGAGGCGGAGGTGCTTGCCGAAGGTCAACTGATCTATCGTATGTATGTCCTGCAATCAGGCTTCTCAGTCAGGGAGCCCGAGCAATCCGACTTCCAGCTGCCGGGTGGCAGGAATCCTTTGACCGAGGCAAGAACAGATGGGGGTCAGTAAGTTAAAAATCAGTAAGTTAAAGTCCCAGCAGGAAAACCAGCCCCAGTATAATCAAAAAGTCCATATCATCCTCCTCAAGGATTAGCAGTATTATAATAAGGAGGAGGATCAGGTCTCCCAGATCCAGATTTTTCAGTCCTCCGAAGATCCCGTCGAACAGACCTCCCGATTTTCCTTTCCTCCTGCCCAGCAGGTTGCCCAACAGCCCCCTGTTGGAAGATGCAGCAACTGCCTGTTGTTCGCCTTCTTCCGGCTTAGTGGCCGGTACGTGCTCGTGCTGAGGCTGGAGCGACTTTTCGAACTCTGAAAAAGAAGACGCTGCAGGCACGAACTCCTCATCACCATGCTGGCCCGATATATAGCGGCTATACAAGAGTTTCACCCCCCGAGAGACTGTTCAAGGCAGCTTTGATGGATTTTGCAAGGCGGAGCATTTGCGCGGCCCTGTCGATCCTGAGCTGTCTTTCATTGCGCAGGTGAGGCTTTAGCGCATAAAGCAGTTTGATTTTATCGTCGTCGTACGCATATTCGCTGAAAACTTTGACAGCAAGGTTCATGTACTTCGGATCTATTTTTGAAAGAGCCGACAGGTCGGGAAACGAGCCGGCAGCAGGCACCGCGACCGGATCCGTCGAATTGGTCTGGGATTGCTGCGGGATGTTCAAAGAAGCCTGGACAGCCGGTTCATCCGTTTGAGGCGTATTTTCCTGTCCATCTGGTTTTGCTGTTTCCCGGGATATCTCCCGGATCGACGAGATGATCTTGCTGAGACTCTCCGGCGATGAAAGCAGATTTTTTAATTTATCGTCCAATTCGGCCATCGTTTGCTCCTTTCCCAGCGGCAGGTTTACATTATTTCTTCAGCATGTCGAGCACTGCCTTTGCCAACTGAGCCCCTTCAGGCGTGGAGAGAAGGTTTGAAAGAAGGATTTTTGCCGTGTCCTGGTCACCTTTGGCCGCTGCGGCTGCTGCATTCTTAAGGGCATCACCGCCCTTCCCTGAAAGGATGGCAAGAAGCCTGCGGCCTTCCGGATTGTTTGCGAGGTCCTGGATCTTATCCAGGTTTTTCAGGACCGCCTCGCCTTTAGGCGACTGCAGCAGGGCCTTTGCTAGTGCTTCAAAATCATTTGACATGGCTTACCTCCATATAATTAATATGAGTTGAAAGCTGATAACATAACGTTGTATATCATTCAATTTTATGCGGCGAGATGAAAAAGCGTTCATAAAGGCAAAAAAATACAAAAAAACATCAAAAATTCCATTCCTGCCGTGAACGGGTTTTTGATGTTTTTTATGTAAATATCCTGTATATGCTGTTGTTCCAGTCGCTCCGATCAAAGATCGGTATTTTGCTTGTCTTCGGTCCGCTATTTGCTTTGGGATTTATAGTGATCGCAATGTTCCCGCAGCACACAGCTGTCGCACTTCGGCCTTCTTGCTACGCAGACCGCTCTGCCGTGCAGGACCAGACGATGGCAAAAGTCGTTGGACTCTTCGGGGGGAAGGATCTCCCGCAGCTGGGATTCGACTTTTGCCGGATCCTTTGAGTCGGCAAGCCCGAGCAGATTGGTGATTCGTATACAGTGGGTATCGCAGACGATCGCGGGTTTACCATAGACGTCTCCCAAAATCAGGTTGGCGGTTTTGCGGCCGACTCCCGGTAGGGTAAGTAGTTGCTCCATGGTGTCCGGCACACGGCCGTCGAATTTCTCAAGAAGGATCGAGGCAGTCGCCTTTATGTCGCGGGCTTTGACACGGAAAAATCCGGTCGACCTGATATGGTTTTCAAGTTCGCTTATATCCGCCTCGGCAAACGACTGAAGAGTGGGATATATTTTATAGAGCTCTTTTGTCACCTGGTTGACTCTCTCATCGGTACATTGCGCTGCGAGCCTTGTCGCGAAAAGCAATTCATAGTCTTTTTCGTACTCAAGCGAACATACGGCTTTGGGGTATTCCTCTTTGAGTAGGCCTATTATAGCCAGGGCCTGCTTTTTTCGATCCATATGAACCTCCGGATGATCGATTTCGACATTCTTGCCTAATCATATCATATAAAAGACACTGTTGAAAAGGGGTCCGGATTCGACCATTTTTATGAATACCAGCCCATAAGATATGTTTGCATTGATTTTTTACGAAAAAACGTTATAATAAACTAAAGTGTAAAACCGAATTTGGGAATTCGGAAAGGCCATATTTTGTATAAGGAGAAAGTCCCCATGATAAAAGACGTCATATCTTTGATCAACCGGTCTGATCCCGAGGTTGCGTCGGCCATAGAGAGCGAGTTGCAGCGTCAGCAGTTTGGGATCGAGCTTATTGCCTCGGAAAACCTGGTCAGCGAAACAGTAATGATGGCGATGGCAAACGTTTTTACCAACAAGTACGCTGAAGGATACCCCGGCAAGAGATATTACGGGGGATGCGAGTATGCGGACGTAGTTGAGGAAATCGCACGGGAACGTGCTTGCCGTCTTTTTGGAGCAGAGCATGCAAATGTCCAGCCTCACAGCGGAGCTCAGGCAAACATGGCTGTGTATCTCGCATTTTGCAAGCCGGGCGACACGGTCATGGGGATGGACCTCGCGCACGGCGGACACCTTACGCACGGAAGTCCGGCCAATATATCGGGACAGTACTATAATATAATTTCATACGGAGTAGATGATGAAACTCACAGGATAGACTATGACGAAGTAAGAGAACTTGCCCTCAGGCACAGGCCTAAAATGATAATCGCGGGGGCCAGCGCATATCCAAGGATCATCGATTTTGAGAAATTCGGTGAGATCGCCAGGGAAGCAGGTTCTATTTTGTTTGTCGACATGGCGCATATAGCCGGTCTGGTAGCTGCCGGTCTGCATCCAAATCCCGTTCCGTATGCTGATGTCGTGACCACAACGACACATAAGACGCTGCGCGGTCCGCGGGGCGGGATAATCCTCTGCAAGGAGCAGTATGCAAAAGACATAGACAAGGCCATGTTCCCGGGAATACAGGGCGGTCCGCTGATGCACATCATAGCAGCAAAAGCGGTATGCCTTGGTGAAGCACTGCGCGAAGAGTTCAGGGACTACCAGAAGCAGATCCTGAAGAATACAGCCGCTCTTGCAGACGGGCTGATAAAGCACGGGTTTGACCTGGTCTCAGGCGGTACCGATAATCACCTTGCACTTGTAGATCTCAGGAAATTCAATGTGACCGGAAAGCAGCTTGAGAAACGCCTTGACAAGGTGCATATAACGGTAAACAAAAACGCAATTCCCAACGACCCCGAACCTCCGTTCCGGACCAGCGGGATAAGGGTAGGCACTCCTGCTGTCACCTCTCGCGGCATGAAAGAGGAGGACATGTACAGGATCGCCGAACTCATATATTTGACCGCCGCCGAGTATCCTGAAAAGGCGGAAGAAGTCCGTGCGGAAGTCAGGAAACTGTGTGAAAGGTATCCCCTTTACAACAATGGTTTCTAAGTATTGAGAGCAGTTGCTGCTAGAGTTATTATAAACACATAAAGCAAATGAGAGGGGAGGAACGATATGTATAAGCCGCTGGCTGACAGGATGCGTCCGACAAGCCTCGACGATGTGGTCGGTCAGGAGGAGATATTGGGTAAGAACGGCCTTTTGAGACGCATAATCGAGGCAGGGACCGCGACCAACATGATACTGTTCGGTCCTCCCGGATCTGGCAAGACAACTATTGCAAACATAATAGCCGACAGGACGAAGAGAAGACTGTACAAGCTCAATGCCACGACCGCGTCCATCAGCGACATAAAGGACATCATATCGGAAGTGGATACGCTCATGGCTCCCGGAGGTATCCTGCTTTATCTCGACGAGATCCAGTATTTCAACAAACGCCAGCAGCAGTCCCTTCTGGAATTCATAGAGAACGGAAAAATCGTCCTGATAGCGTCGACGACCGAAAACCCTTACTTCTATGTTTACGGGGCGATACTCAGCCGTTCTACCGTGTTTGAGTTCAAGCCGGTTCCTCCATCTGAGATAGAGAAAGTTGTCATCCGTGCCGCGAAGGTATTGGAAAAGGACCTTGGCGCGGAGATATCGTTCGAGGACGGAGTTGTAAAGCAGATCGCCCTTCGTTCCGGCGGGGATGTAAGAAAGGCCATCAATGCTGTAGAACTCCTGACGGGTGCCGCAAAGGTCGAAGACGGGAAGGTGCTTATAACGTCCGAAGATGCGGCCCTTGTTGCCCAGAGGTCGGCAATGCGGTTCGACAAAGACGGAGACAGCCATTATGATTTGCTTTCGGCTTTCCAGAAGTCGATACGCGGATCGGATCCGGATGCGGCAATACACTATCTGGCCCGCTTGCTTGAAGGGGGAGACCTTCCGTCGGCCTGCCGGAGGCTTTTGGTTTGTGCCGCGGAAGATGTAGGGCTGGCATATCCCCAGGCAATGCCTATTGTGGTGGCATGTGTGAACGCCGCTCTCCAGGTTGGGTTGCCGGAAGCTCAGATACCGCTCGCGGAAGCGGTGATTTTATGTGCGACTGCGCCCAAGTCAAATTCGGCAGTCGAAGCGATCAGCCGTGCGACTGCAGACATAAGGAGGGGAAAAGCCGGAGAGGTCCCTCCCCATCTTCGAGATTCACATTATAATGGAGCAAAAGAACTGGGAATAGGTATTGAGTATAAATACCCGCACAGTTTTCCAAATCACTATGTTCAACAGCAATATCTTCCCGATGAGCTGACAGGAACGACGTATTATGTCTATGGCGACAACAAGAACGAGCAGGCGTTCAAGGCTTACTGGGATAGGATCAAGCCGGCAAAAAACGAAGGGGAAGAGCAACAGCTAGATTAATGTATTATAAAGGTATCAGCAAATAATGTTTTAGGGTGGGTGCGGTATGTATAAAATCGTCGAGAAGCGCATTTTGAATCCGGAAGTGAAATTGATGAGAGTCGAGGCGCCGCTGGTTGCTGCCAAGGCAAAACCCGGTCAGTTCGTCATTATTCGTGTGGATGAGAAAGCGGAGAGGATCCCCCTGACGATAGCCGAAACCATCAGGGATAAAGGTCTTGTGACCATCATTTTCCAGGAGGTGGGCGTGAGCACTAAGAAGCTCGGAGCTTTGGATGAGGGAGACTGCATTTTGGATTTCTCAGGCCCGCTTGGCAAACCGTCAGAACTGGACGGACTGAAAAAGGTATGCGTTATCGGCGGAGGACTCGGGTGTGCGATCGCCT
>JAAYMG010000094.1 GCA_012521525.1 Clostridiales bacterium
CGCACAAGCCGCCCGTTCCGAGCTTGGTCTGGTTTTTCCGGGTGAGCGACTTTTTGTGGACATCAGCAACTGACAGAAATAATGACAACCAGCCAAGGAGGAACAATTCTATTATATGGAGCTCGGTATAGGAACCGTACTTGAGGGGAAAGTAACCGGTATAACAAAATACGGCGCGTTCGTGTCGCTGCCGGAAGGGAAATCCGGAATGGTTCACATTTCGGAAATCGCACATGCGTATGTAAGCGACATTCGTCAGCATTTGACCGAGGGACAGCTTGTGAAAGTCAAGGTCATTGGCATTGACGAAAGCGGCCGAATCAATCTTTCTATAAAGAAAACATCGGTTCCTCCGCCGCCGCAGCCTGTGGCGGCAGCGGTAAAACAACCTGCATCCGATGCCGACAGCTTTGAGGAGCGGCTGAATAAATTCCTGCAGGAATCAAAAAGCATTTTATCCAGTTCGAAGCTCTATAGCGAAAAAAGACCCCGTCGCCGTGCAAGGTGATCTGCAGAGACGGTAATCGAAAAAAAGGGAGGGTGTTGGCGCCAGCCTACAGTTCCTCCCTGTATTTATATCGCATTTTGGGACCGGCCGGACAGACGGCCAAAAAAAAAATGACGCCCCGTTGGGCGTCCGTCCTCAATGGAAAACCGGTAACGGCACCATGAAGCACATAAAAATGGGTTGTGGGATAAGAAAAAGATATTGGATAAGCTGTAAGCAGATAATAGCACATATAAATGCAATTGTAAATAGCGAAAAAAGGTGCATTTTGATAGGTTTTGTCGTATTGTCATAATTTTTTCTTCCGTATGATAGTCGCCCGGGCGGGTTAGGGGGACGGGAAGGAGCAGTCCCTGTATAACGACCGTCTTAAAATACAACGAAATAACTGATCGTCCATGAGAGGTAATCGCGGTGAGTATACGTGAAATAAGGGCGGATGATGTCGCCCGTGCCGTGGAAGCATTGGTCATAGAAGCAAATACCCGGCTGCCTTCTGACGTTCTGGACGCGCTGAAAGGCGCTCTGAATGAGGAGTTAAGCCCGACCGGCATTTCCATCATCCAACAGTTGATCGAAAACGCTCATCTGGCCGCGGACAAGAGCCTGCCTGTCTGCCAGGACACCGGAATGGCAGTCGTGTTTTGTGATGTAGGCCAGGATGTCCACATTGCCGGTGGGTTGCTTGAGGATGCCATTCAGAGAGGTGTGGAACGCGGATATGTCGACGGGTTCATGAGGCTTTCGGTCGTCGGTGATCCCGTATGCCGGATAAATACAAACACCAACACTCCGGCCATCATCCACACAAGGATCGTAGAGGGTGACAAACTGAAGATCACCCTGTGTCCAAAGGGATTCGGCAGCGAAAACATGAGCGCCGTGAAGATGTTCAGACCGACGGCAACTGAAGGAGAGATCGAGGCCTTCATAACCGAGGTCGTGATCCGGGCCGGATCCAGCGCCTGCCCGCCCGTGATCGTCGGTGTCGGCCTGGGAGGTACCCTTGACAGCGCGGCCGTTGAGGCGAAGCGTGCGCTGATGAGACCGCTGACAAAAGAGAACCCCGAAAGCCGATATGCCGGGATGGAGAAGCGGATTAAGGATGCGGTCAACAGGTCGGGGATAGGACCGATGGGACTTGGGGGCCGCGTCACAGCCCTGGCCGTGCATATAACACCGCTGCCTACCCATATAGCCGGGCTCCCGTGTGTAGTCAATATGGGCTGCCACGCCAACAGGCACGCCGAGTGCACAATGTAACGAATATGGGTCAACCGGGGCTTAAATAAATATAAAACCGTATCATGATCGACTTGCATTTTTTTCGTTGCGGTGATAAGGGCAAAACTTAAACGTACAGGGATCACGCTGTATTTAAGCAATAAGAAAATAAAAATCAAGCAAGAAGAAGGGCCTGCAGCTGCAGGCTTTTTCATTTTTTAATAATTTTTTGACGAATAATGAACAAACTGTAAAACATTTTTGGGCGTGTGGACTTTAAAAGTTGCATGTGCTAAGATGAAATCGACCAAAAATATATATATGAAATAACTTGTTTCAGGAGTTTGATAAATGCAGCAAAAGAAGAAAAACACACTTATTTATTTTGCAGCGGTCATACTTGTCATATTTCTCATAAACATGCTCGTAAAGCCGATGCTAAGGGATATGGCGATAGAAGAGATACCATATTCCCAATTCATGAGCATGCTCGAAGAAGGGAAAATAGACAAGGCGGAAATATACCAGGACAGCATCATATTTTCTACAAAGCCGGATGAACAGGGGAAAGCAGGCTATTACTCCATCGCCTATATGAAGGACAATGTATTGGCGGACCGTCTTTATGATGCGGGTGTTGAATTTACCCCCATCATAGAGAAGGAGTCCTTCATCGACATCATACTAAGCTGGATAATCCCGCTTGCAGGAATGGCTGTTCTGTGGCTGTTCATAATGCGGATGATGTCAAGCAAATTTGGCGGTTCCGGCGGGGCGATGTCGTTTGGCAAGAGTACTGCCAAGGTGTATATCGAGGCGCAGACGGGCAAGACATTCCGGGACGTCGCGGGACAGGAAGAGGCGAAAGAAAGCCTCCAGGAGCTTGTGGATTTTCTGAGAAATCCCCGCAAGTATACCGAAATAGGCGCGAAGCTCCCGAAGGGGGCGCTCCTTGTGGGCCCGCCGGGAACGGGAAAGACCCTCCTCGCGAAAGCGGTCGCAGGTGAGGCCGGGGTGCCGTTCTTCTCTATCACGGGCTCCGACTTTGTGGAGATGTTTGTCGGTGTCGGCGCAGCAAGGGTCCGCGATCTGTTCAGGCAGGCCATGAGCAAGGCGCCGTGTATTATTTTTATCGACGAAATCGACGCGATAGGGAAGTCGAGGCAGGCGGGACAGTTCGGAGGAAACGACGAACGCGAGCAGACGCTCAACCAGCTGCTCTCCGAGATGGACGGTTTCGACTCATCCAAGGGAGTCATAATCCTTGCCGCGACGAACCGCCCGGAGGTCCTTGACAAAGCGCTGCTGAGGGCCGGGCGATTTGACCGGAGGATCATTGTAGACAGACCCGATCTAGCTGGCCGCGAGGAGATCCTCAAAGTGCATGCAAGAGGGGTAAGGGTGAGCGAGGATGTCGATTTTAACGAAATAGCCAGATCCACCTCCGGACTTTCGGGAGCGGATCTTGCAAACATCGTGAATGAAGCTGCTATCAATGCCGTCAGAAACGGCAGGAAAGTCGTCGAGCAGGGAGACCTGCATTTTGCGGTCGATTTGATACTGGCAGGCGCAGAGAAAAAGAGCTCGGTCCTTTCTGACAAGGAAAAGCGCATCGTTGCGTACCACGAAGTCGGCCATGCGCTGGTGTCCATCAAGAATGCAAATCCGCAGCCGGTGCAGAAGATCACCATCGTTCCAAGGACCATGGGCGCTTTGGGCTTTACCATGAATACGCCGCAGGAAGACCGATATCTGCTTCTTAAAGACGAAGCTCTCGATCAAATAAGGGTCCTGCTCGCAGGAAGATCGGCTGAGGAAATTAAATTCAACACAGTCTCCAGCGGAGCAGCAAACGACATTGAGCGTGCGACGATGCTTGCCCGTGCCATGGTTACGCGGTACGGCATGAGCGAACACTTCGACCTTATGGCGCTTTCGACCGTCACGAACCCGTATCTGAGTGACGACGCGACCTTGCAGTGCTCCCAGGAGTTTGCCGCGAAGGCTGACGCGGAGGCGCTTGCCATCATAAGGAGATGCCACGAGGACGCAAAGCGCATATTGCTCGAAAATGAAAGGCTGCTGGATATCCTGGCTGCCGCGCTCCTTGAACGCGAGACCCTCACCGGGGATGAGTTCAGGAAGATCATCGAGGATTATGAAAAATCTAAATTTAATCTGCCGCCGGCGGAAAATCAGCGGCATTCTGAAAGCATATAACGATCCCGTTTATCGATTCGATATTGTTGAGTAGGGGGAAACCGTGTGGACAGGTTTGCCGGGTTAGTCGTTCGTTATCGCAAGGCCATACTTATATTTTTCGTCGTCGCAACAGCCCTGAGCGTGCTGTTGGCGCTTGGCGTCGAGGTGAACTATGACCTTACACAATATCTTCCGCAGGATTCCATCACCACGAAAGCGATGGACAAACTGGAAAGTGAGTTCGGATATCCCGAAATAGGGACAGTGATGGTTCGGGATATCTCGATCCCCGGGGCGCTCGCGATCAAGGGTGATATAGAGGCCATTGACGGGGTATCGCAGGTCCTTTGGCTTGATGACATCGCAGACATAACTCAGCCGATCGAATTTTTGGACCCGAATATGACTGAAAGCTATTACAAGGACGGAAATGCCCTTTTCCAGGTAACATATTTTGAAAACGGCTATTCCCCGGTGACCGCGGACGCCATAGACAGCATACGTGCCATGCTGACCGAAAAGGTCGGTGAAGAAAGGTTTGCACTGGGCGGTCCGCAGGTTGCCTCAAAAGCTCTGGTCGAGACTACGGAGAGGGAAGTGCTGGTCATATCGGCGGTGGCAGTCGTCATTGTATTGATCATTTTGCTGCTTCTGACCGACTCCTGGCTTGCCCCGTTTCTGTATTTGATTTCGATCGGTGTCGCGGTCCTCATAAATATGGGGAGCAATATTTTTGTCGGCAGGATCTCCAATGTCACACAGTCCACCCAGGCGATACTGCAGATGGCAATTTCGATGGACTACTCCATTTTCCTGTTCGAGAGGTTCATGTTCGAGCGGGAGAACGGCGCGTCTGTCACCGAAGCGGTCAAGACGGCTGTCAAGAAGTCGGTCGTGTCGCTCTCGGGAAGCAGCCTGACCACGATCGCGGGTTTTTTGGCCCTGTGGTTCATGGACTATGGCATTGGCTTCGATCTTGGCCGCGTGCTGGTGAAGGGAATAGTTATAAGCCTGTTCACTATAATGACGCTGTTGCCTGTACTCATTCTCTTTACGGCACCTTTATTGGAGAAACTTCGTCACAGATCGCTGATGCCGGGCTTGGAGGGGTTTGCCAGGACTGTGCTTAAAGGGAGGTACATATTTATCGTCCTTTGCTTCCTGGTCATGGTTCCGGCATTCCTGGCGCAAAGCAGGAACGACTTCCTTTACGGAGAAGCCGGTATAAATAAAGAGGGCACCGAGATCTTTGATGAGGGGAAGGAGATCACGGATATCTTCGGAGAACAGAACCAGGTGGTGCTCCTGGTGCCGAAGGGGAGTGTTGCGTCTGAGACGGCGCTGGCGGATGACCTTGGGGATAAGGAATATGTAAAGAGTCTGCAGAGCATCCCTACCCTTGCGGATCCTGCCATCCCCCGTGAAATCTTGCCCGGCGAGCTGACCGACAACTTCGCTTCCGACGAGTATGTCCGTATGATAATCATGCTGGATGTTCCTTCCGAAAGTGAGGAGACATTTGCGGCAGTGGAGGACCTGAAAAACACCATATCCGGTTACTATGATGAATATTACCTGGCAGGCAGTTCAACGGCAATCTACGACATCAAGCAGGTAGTTGAAACTGACTACAATACCGTCAATACGATTTCGATACTTTCGGTTATGTTCATCATCCTGATCGTTTTCCGTTCGCTGTCCCTGCCGTTCATTCTGACGTTTGTTATAGAGATCTCCATTTGGATCAATATGTCCATTCCATATTTCGCAGGGAACACATTGTCGTTTGTGGGCTATCTGATCGTAAGTTCAGTGCAATTGGGTGCGACTATAGATTACGCGATCCTGCTTGCCGATCGCTACCTTGAGTATCGAGAAATCCTTCCAAAGCGCGACGCGGCAATGAAAGCAGTATCCACTTCCGGAGGGTCTGTTTTCACTTCCTTTCTCATCCTGGGGACCGCCGGTCTGTCATTGGGCATAGTCAGCCAGACCGCCGCCATCAGTGAACTGGGGACGCTGATTGGAAGGGGAGCGTTCATGAGCGGAGTAATGGTATTGATCCTTTTGCCTCAATTGCTGGTCATCTTTGACCCTGTGATCATGAGGACGACACTGCGCGGCAGGAAGAAAAAAGGGAAGGTCCTTTGAATCCGCCATCGCGGGTACGCATAAAGCTTTACTGGAGGGGCTCTCAATGGCATTTCTAAAAAGCAGACGATTTATCACATCGGTAGTTTTACTTGTCTTTTTGTGCAGCATATCCTTGCAGGCACTGGCTGTAAATGATGCACAGGTCGAAGGAGTCCGGGAAACCGTATATGGAGTGCTCAATGACCATGAAGGGATGAGCGTATATACGGTTTACAAAATGAAAGTGGACAGTCCGGGTGAATACACGATTTACGGCAACTTTGCATCGGGAAGATGCCTTACCGAGGACATAGAATTCCGCCTCCATGAACAGGGTGTGACTTTGGTATTCCCAAAGGCATATGATGCATTCTATTTCCAGGCAGAAAATAAAGTCGATCTTCCCGGAACCCGATCCAACGTCATGCTCCCGTTTATTGTGAAGGAGAGTATAGAACTTGACGGACAGAAGATAACAGCTGCCGGTGGGGAATCGGGGCACGTCAGGATCATTGTCGAAGTTCGATCGAATGAGGAGGCCGATGATTTCTTCCGCGAGAACTTCGTTGCACAGGTACAGATCCCGATCGATACGAAGGTTTTCAGGAACATAAAAACCGATCTTTCCGGCGTCCTTGTAGGCAGTACCTATACTTTTTCCGGCATGGTCCTTCCCAGCCAGAGCGCTACGTTCATAGTTGAAGGCGATGTGGAGTCGCTGAAGCTGGATAGCATAAGTATTACGATGATGAAATACAACATGTCTTCCATGATAGAAGAGTTCGGTATTGCGGACAGTATAAGAGAGATGGAAGAGGGATCCGGAGAGCTGGCGGACGGAACCAGGCAACTTGCGGAC
>JAAYMG010000095.1 GCA_012521525.1 Clostridiales bacterium
ATCCATCGATGATGCTTATCGGGTTGAATCCTCCGTGCAAAACTACGACTGCGGGATATTTCCTTCCTTTGTTCTCCGGTTTGAATGCGGAGACAGGCACAAAGGAATTCCACTTCTTGAACCTGTTCTGGCGCCCCTGGTTCTCCGGATCCTCCCAGCGATAACCTGTTTTCATTTCATACTCAGTCCAGCTCATCGGGACGTCTTCACCGTGGAACTCCTTGACCATACCCAGCTTTGCCCAGTAGGCAACCGCACCTGGCGAATGATCATCCCTGTAATCCAGTATCGGACGCATCATCTCCTCCAGCGCGTTGAAGAATCCGCTGGCCTTAAGCGCTTCCAGGTCCACATGCGGATTGAAGGTAGTGTAAAGATCGCGCACACGGTCGATCCTTCCCGCATCCGTCATCAGGAACTGCCTGTCCAGGAACTTATCAATGTCCAACTAAATAACCCCTTTCAATGGTCATATTTATGGCAATGCAACACCCTTCTTCATTATCGTTTCAGGAAACGGTCATAGGACTCCTGAAGAAGAGCTATCGCTTCGTCAACACCCATTTCCTTCAGAGTGGCGATAAAGTTATCATACTCACCGAGAGGAACAGCACCGGTAATAAACTTGGCAACAGTCTCATTGATATATGTGTTGGCATCATTTATGATCGATGAAAACCTCGCACTGTCTTCAACACTGATGTTCAAATTCGCGTAAGGCAAAGTATACTCGTCTATGAAATTACGATCCCAGAACGGTCCGGCATTGAGGGTCTCTTCAGACATGGTCGGCAAAAGCTCACGTTCCCAGTCATACCAGCGCTTGGTTATGTTCCAGAGATAATCTCCCCAAATTGCATATATGCTTCCGTAACCTTCTGTATCGTAGAGGACAAGGTCGGTAAAGACAGGTTTGCCGTCGACCATGTTGTAAGTAAGTCCCTCGATGCCATAGTTGGCAAGCAAGGATCCCTCTTCTGTGAAGAGATAATCATAGAACTTCAGCATGACATCTACGTGCTTGCACGCTGACGTAACAGTCTGGATAGCTGCGATCACAAGAGCATTGGACTGCCAGTAGATGGACAGCTTACGATGATCCCCAATGTTCTTCACCGGAGGTTCAATGGTCGTAATTCTGAAACCTTCTATAGGTGAGCTAAGCTCTATGGGTGTGAACAAGGTATACAGTGTACTCCATATACCCGCATCTCCGTTTGCATAAGCAGAGTGGTCGCCAAATGCCCGGGGTGTAGTAAAGTTTGGATCTATGAGCCCTTCCGAATACCATTGATTCATCATAGTGACATAGTCCCTGAACCCCTGCTCAAGCGGCGCAAACTTCACTTCATTTCCGACATGGAAAAATCCGTTGTAGTTGCTCCATGCCACATCATACCCCGCCATGAATCCGTCATCGAGCCCGTTATTGCCCCACAACAGCAACGGGGTTGCCATTCCGGCATCGCGGAATCTTACAAGAAGATCGTGATATTCCTGGTAAGTCCTCGGCTTTTCTACCCCCCAGCTGTCAAGAAGATCGCCTCTTGTGACAAGGCCGATGAAAGACGGCTGCGGACGTTTTACGATTTCATATATTCCGGGGATCCTTCCGGCGTCGGTTGAAGAACGCCTGCGTGTGTCTTCGTCAGCAGTCCGGATCCTCTGGTAGTTCGGGAAATATGAGGTCAGATCCGTAAGATCCAGGATTATACCGTCATCTATGTACTTGTCGAGTCCGCCAACATAGTAGATTGGATCAGTAATGTACGAGTCAGGATAATCGCCCGATGATATCGACAGGTTGAACTGGACCTGTGCGTCTGTGCTGCTTGGATAAAGATGGTTTATGCGAACGTTTGTGCGTTTTTCCATTTCAATGACTGCCGGATTATCGTATTCACTGGCAAGTCTGGTCGTTGCTGCAGGAGCATAAGTCGTCCATATCGTAAGCTCAACTTTCTCATCTACGATCGGAAGTTTGAAGCCTCCGTTCTCCTCTTCCTCAGTCCGGGAAGTTTCAGCGCCCGGGGTCGGAGTACTTTCATTTCCCTTTGGTGTAGCCGTGTCCGATACTTCAGGAGCAGCCGCATCCTGGCAGGCAGTTAAAAGCCCGGATAATAATGCAACGATGATAAAAAGTATTACCAGGTTCTTACTTTTCATTCTTCTGAAAACCTCCTTCTATCAAAACTTTCGGCCAACATTACAGGAAAATTATACGTGAAAGCGTTATTTTTGTCAATCGTTTTCTCTTACAAAGTATATAAATTGCACATAGTTTTAACAATATTTCTCGCCTTATTATTATAATTGCAGGTTTATTGGTAACTAAAGTCTTGAATTTGACTGAAAATCGTTTTTGGAATCATAGTATTGACCGAAGAATTAGGTTGAACCGTACTACTTCACGGCTCTTGAAGAACATAAAAATGGAATAACGTTTGACAACACAATTTTGCGATAATATAATCGGTAATATGATAACAACAAAAGAATTTCAACATAAAGGAGAAATTTTTATGAGGCCGAGAATCGATGTCATGGTTTTCCCCGAAGGAAAAAGAAAAGCATTGACCTTGAGCTACGATGACGGGGTCATACAGGACCGGAAGCTTGTTTCTATTTTGAACAAATACGGAGTAAAGGGCACATTCAATATAGGTTCCGGATTACTTGGTGACAAAAACGAGGCAAAAGTACACGGAAAAACGATAGACATTTCAAAAATAGAACCCGAAGAAGTAAATACGCTGTACAAAGGGCATGAAGTGGCGGGTCATGGCTTATACCATTCTTCGCTTGCGGGCATAGGTTCCCCGTCTGCCGTTTATGAAATAATCGAAGACAAAAGAAAACTGGAAGAGCTGACCGGCTATTGTGTACGCGGATTTGCTTATCCGTTTGGCTGGTATAACGGAAAAGTAATTGAAATGCTGAAACAGGCAGGGTATGAATATGCCAGGGTAGTCGAAACTACAGGCAAATTCGACATTCCTTCCGATTTTATGGAGTGGCGCGCAACTGCCCACCATGCGGATGCCCGTCTTATGGAACTTGCTGAAGAGTTCATAAACGACGAAGGCTTTTTCAAACGGACGAAACTTTTCTATCTCTGGGGGCATTCCTACGAGTTCGACTTTGAGGATAACTGGAATGTGATCGAAGGATTTCTGGATTATGTTACTCAGCACAGGGACAAAATATGGTTTGCAACAAATATTGAAATCTGTGATTATATCAACGCATACAGAAATCTGAAATACTCCGTGGACGGCAAAATGATCCTTAATCAAAGCGCCTGTACGATTTGGATCGATATATACAACCAGGTATATGAGATAGGTGCCGGCGAAACATTGAATTTATCTTTGTGATATGTGAGATTTCTGTTTGTCCCTCACCTTCCCTTGCCTGCAACCACTATCACCGCCGATTTTACATTCTTTATATTATAACTTATTCGGAGGCTTCATATTATGAAAAAAATAAACGTAAACGGGGTAAACCTGGCTTATAAGGAGTTTGGCAGCGGAAACAAGATACTCCTTTCCACGCAGAACTTCTTCTTTGAAGATTGCCACATGGAACTGCTGGGTAAACCGCCATATGATTATCATGTGTATCTTATAACGATGCGCGGCTACGGTGAAAGCGACCATATTTATGACAGCGAACCCCGCGACATGGTCAAAGTATGGGGCGAGGACGTTTTGGCTTTTGCCGACGCTATCGGAGCCGATAAGTTCTATTATACAGGTGTTTCCCACGGCTGTTTTGCTGGATGGTATATAGCATTCAACTACCCGCATCGACTGCTGGGATTTGCCGCCACCTCGGGGATATGCCAGTTCCGTCCTCCGATGGCTGACGGAAATGTCCCGCCGAGGAGAAGAGATATAGATTGGGACCGGATAGTCGGCAACCGTGAAGAACTGGCAAAGATGAGCTGGAACACATTTGAGCCGACCAAAGATCCCGAGCGCCTTGCATTGCGTGAAAAGCGGAGACAGGAACATCTTGAAATCATGGTAAACCGGAAAAAGGAAGAGTTCACGGTTTTTAACACCGGTATGAGCGGAAGCAATGCAAAAACGCAGGAGGAATTCGACAAGCAGCTTTCTGAGATGGATGTTCCGCTGCTCATAATCAACGGTGTACAGGATCACCTGTCCACTGTCGAGCAGGCACTTCATGTCGCAAAACTGGTACCCGGAGCAAAACTGATAACTTATCAGCATTTGGGACATGCCGGTCCGGATGAATGTCCGGCGCTTATCGCGCGTGATTGTGACAGGTTTTTCCGCGATATTGAAGGAAGAATCTTATAAGCTCATTTCATAAATTTATCTGACCGTAGATAATACATTAGCAAAATAATGAACTAAAAAGTGACTTTGAATCATGCCGGAGTGCAATCGATTCAAGGTCACTTTTTGTAATGCATAACACATAGCACATAAAGGTTAAACACAGAAATCAGAATACAGAAACAGATATAGAATACACATATTACATATTACATATTACAGAGAGATAAGTACAAAGTACAGAGTACAGAGTACAAAGTACAGGGTACAGAGTACAAAGTACAGGGTACAGAGTACAGGGTTCAGAGTTCAGAACACAGAACACAGAAGACAAAACACTAAATACAAAACATAAAACTGAGTTTTCATTACTATATATATTAAAGGATTAGCACATGCTATCTCATTTGGATTAAGTCTATATAATGGTGTAAAAAGGAGTTGAGCCAAAGCTCATACCTCGGTAAAATATAG
>JAAYMG010000011.1 GCA_012521525.1 Clostridiales bacterium
AGCCCAAGTTAGGCGCTCAGCAGGCCCCGAAAAAACAACTCAATAAACGTGGGGGCGTAGCTCAGCTGGGAGCCCAAGTTAGGCGCTCAGCAGGCCCCGAAAAAACAACTCAATAAACGTGGGGGCGTAGCTCAGCTGGGAGAGCGTACGGTTCGCATCCGTAAGGTCAAGGGTTCGAATCCCTCCGTCTCCACCACAAAAAGAGACCACATTTCGTCAAGAAATGTGGTCTCTTTCTGTTATCAAATAAGCTGGCATAAGTCTGGTAGACGTTTTATCTGGCCTACTTTTTATCGTCGCCGGGCTTGTGGCGGTTTCCGGATTGCTTTTTGTTGTTTCGGCTCTCGCCGTCAAGCTCGCTCTGGGCCATGGTGGGTCCGCCCTTGGCTTTCATCTTGCGAATCTCTTTGGGATCCAGCTGACTGTCCTTTGGCACAATATCACCTCTGGGACAGTATTTGCAGAGGGTGGGGGGATTATGTGCTATCTGATCATTTGAATCGAACAATGTTTAGACTTCAACACCGTAAGGAACTGTGCTCAGATCATAGGTGTGGTTTATCCGCTCGCTCATCAGCTGCTGTGAACGTTCAATCATCAGGGTTGAACATTCACCAACACTGATTTTGCATCGTTGTAGTTGATCGGCAAATGCAAAGCTTTCACCTTATTTGCAAATTAATTATCGAATTCGTTAGAGGACATTAGCCTCCGTTTACGACGAGATAACAGTAATTCTGCAAATTGAGAGTTTTTTAAGTGGAAATTTCTATATGACCTGTCTGGATGTTTCAGAACGATGGTTAAAGGCATGCCGTAAAACCCTGCGCAGATTTGGCAACATCATTTAGTCATACCCGTGCTGGCTGGGTCCTGAACGGCAGAAAGCAGTGGATCAGCCTGAGAGGCTGGGACAAGAACTCGCCCGTCCTGCTTTTTCTGGCAGGCGGGCCCGGCGGTACCCAGATGGCTGCGGTGAGGCATGAGCTGGAGGAAATGGAGAAGCATTTTGTTGTTGTAAACTGGGATCAACCCGGTTCCGGTAAGTCCTATTATGCGGAAAAAACGAAAGATATTACTGTCCAAACTTATATTCAGGACGGTTACGCTCTGACAGAGTATCTAAAGGACCGATTCTCCCTGGATAAGATCTATCTGTTGGGGGAATCGTGGGGCAGCGCCCTTGGGATTTTCCTTGTTGATAAGTACCCCAAATCCTATCATGCGTTGATTGGCGCAGGACAAATGGTGGATTTTGCAGAAACCGAGCGGATAGATTACGCAAAGGCTCTTGAAATCGCACAATCGAAAAACGATGCTGCCTTAATGAAACGGCTTATAGCAAACGGGGAACCGCCGTATTATGGAAAGAATGTGACATGGAAAAGCGCGGTGTACCTTAACTACCTCAGCGCTTACATGGCGGGAAATCCCCAAATTCACAATCCCGGATACAGTACATTACGTGACATCGCTTCCCCGTTCTATTAACCAGGGGGTTGTAGCATTTGTGATATGCCACAACCCCGTATTCTTTAAGATATAAATTCGCATATTAGAAAGCCAATGCACTAATCTCTTATGCTTGCTGAAACCACAGTTTGATGTAATTCATCGTTGCTGACGTTTATATCGATATATTTAGTCACCGTGTTTCCTTCTCTGTCGGTGATAATTATGGTAATCACGTCTTTCGTCAACTCTTCCGGGTATCCATCCAATTGTATATGTCCCAGACCGGTGGTGCCGAAGCCGTCATTTCCCGCCGCCAGATTAAGTTTCTGTTCCTCTGTCATGTCGTCCGTTATTTCAACCTTTGGACCCATACCATAGCCCCTTATGCGGGAATAGTTGTTTTCAGACGCCCATTTATACATGTTGTAGGCTGTCCATTTGTACCAGATATCCTCATAACGGCTAAAGTCCTTGTCAAATGACAGCTGCATTGATTTATCATAGAGGCGCTCAGGGTAAAACGTGCATGTTTGCGTTTCTTCATCGTATGTCTGAAAGTAATCGGTGTTCCAATACTTCTCATGTTGAGTCTCTGTCCAGTCGACGGCATACAGGTACTCGTTTTCGCACATTATCTCTATCTTCGCAATGTCTCTACCATCTATATAGAATTCCAGCTCCGGCCTGGACACCACATTGCGAACAGAAGCGCCATAGTTTTCGGGCGTATTCACATAATCTCTTAATTTGATGGATACATCCGGCTTTATACTGTCAGCAGGGAACTTTTCATTTGAGCCAGTAGTCGCCGAAGCTACTCCGACTCCCGCTGTTATCAATAAGACGATGCATATTACGGCGAGGCCGGTTTTCTTCCTGCTAGTATCCATGATAGAAAAGATCCTCTTTTTCATGCTGCTCTTACCTCCGATAAAGTTAGTAGATAACACAGTTCTGAATTTAGACCGGCTTTTCATTACCTCAAGAAGTGTCTCGCAATATTGCGCTCTTGCATCTGAGTCAGCACTTGAAACAACCTCAGCATCGCAGGATAACTCACATTGGCTGCTGACAGCCCTGGCCATCAGGTAAACAATGGGGTTAAACCAATGCATGGCTGCAGCTAACAGCACAAAACACTTGTACCACAGATCTTTCCGCTTGTAATGGATAAGCTCATGCTTGATGATATAGTACAGCGTGTCTTCCGTGTATCCCGCCGCGGGCAGCAATATCCTCGGTTTTAACAGGCCGACCATCATAGGACTGCTTATAAACGGGCAAAAGTTTAAATATATATGCTTATCTATCCCCAGTTCTTCCTTTATAGCTTTCAAAAGCATCAATGGCTTTTCTTCTGTAATACTTTCGCTCCAGCGATTAGTTATTTTAATAAAACGAAAGTGGTTTAGCATATTGCATAAAAGAAATATAACGACCCCGGTTATCCATACAACTGACATGATTTGCTCAAACTCTATATTTTGTGTTGCTGAACGTCCTGCAGCATTGCTTATTTGTACCATCGCACTTACAGGCTTACTTGAAATAGTTGGCAATGTATCGTTTGAAAATAAAGGAACTTCAACAGGCACGTTCATCCTGTTTTCAGATACACCGATCTGCGGGCGGTAAGGTACGATCAACCCTATAACGATTACCAGCCATGCGTAATAGAGTCCTTTTGCGGAATATCGCTTCGACAACAGTGGGGTCATAGCCATAAACAAAAGGATAACGACTGATATAACGATTGAATAAGCAATAAGCAACGGAATGAAGTCTGTCATATTACCCTCTCCGCTCTTTCAGCCATTGAAGAAGCTCGTCAATATCCTTATCGGTGAGAGAGTTATCGCTGTACAGGGTGTTGACAAGGTTAAGGAAAGAGTTGTTGTGGTATTGCTCGATGAAATTGCCCGTCTCGAATCGCAAGTACTCATCTTTGCTCACTTCGGGAAAAAAGCTGCGTTCCTTTCCGTTTTTTTCGGTGCGAAGGAAACCTCGATCCACTAACCTGAGCATGAGCGAAATCACTGTCTGTACTTTCCACTTTTTGGCTCTGCCAAGCTGCTCCATAATTATCCCGGTGGTGATGGGGGGCTCGTTTGACCACACTACTTTCATCACTTCAAACTCAGCGTCCGGGAGTTTTTTTAGTTCGGCCACTGTATCAACTCCTTTTAGACAATTGTCTACTTGATATTCTACAAGTGTCTAATGTGGTTGTCAAGTCTTTAATAGAAAAATTTATAACGTGTTATCGTGCCTAAACCGGGAGACCAAGATTACGCTTGTCCCTATAGCGTACCGAAAGCAGATTTTAAGAGGAGTTGTCGCAAAATGAAAAATAGGCGGCAGCTCCTTTTTCATGCTCCGGAACAAGGAAAATACGGCAGTAATCATCGAAATGTTGAAAACTGCCGTATATATTATCAGAGCACACCGAAAAACGGCCTGCTCAGAAAGTCAATTCTTCAGTTTTGTTGAGAATTAAGCCGAATCTTTTTCGAACAGCTGCGTTCCCATACGGTTTTGCTGTATTTTGGAGTGAAGTTTGTTTATGTTGTA
>JAAYMG010000012.1 GCA_012521525.1 Clostridiales bacterium
AGCCAGGCTGCTTGAGGAAAGCGAAACCGCTTACAACCGTGAACGCGCCGGGATCATGGCAGCCAAACTGGCAGACGGCGAGCCCTGCCCGGTCTGCGGATCGACCGTCCATCCGCGCAAGGCTGTCATAACTACGGGCGCTCCCGGCGAAGAGGAGCTCAAGCTCCTTAAGAGCAGATATGAAAAATGCCTTCGGGAGATGCAGGAAGGATCCCGAATCCTTGGAGAAAAAACAGCCGAGCTAAATACTTCCGTAAATCATATGCTGGGGGCCTGCAGGTCCGTATTACGCATTGAATCAGTTCCGGATGATACTGACATCCTGCTCGGCATGATAGGAAAACGCATTGCCGAATGCGATGAGAAGCTCAGCGAGCTTCGGGCGGCGGAACAGGACCTTAAAGCAGGTTTGGATGAAAGATATAAGTGTCAGGAAAGGCTTAAGGAAATAGAACTGGCAGAAGCGGAGCTTACAGGCGCCATCTCTGAAGCGAATGAGGAAAAAAGCTCGCTTTCCTCAGCCCTCGGCACCATGGAAGGCCGTTTGCAGGCGCTGTCCGGTTCGCTGTCCTGCAAATCCCTTGCCGAAGCTGAAGAAAGCCTGCGCAAAAAGAAGCACCAGCTGGCTATGCTGAAGGATGCTCTGAAAAAAGCCGAAGAAGACTACATAAATGCAAGCAATGATCTTCAGGCGGCAAAAACACTGCTGGAAGACATCAGGAAAAGATACGATGAGGCGGTCATCAGCGAGTCCGAGGCCTTCGAAAAATATTCGGAAAGCATGGCAGCCTGCGGTTTCAAAGATGAGGAAGATTATACCGCGGCGTTGATGGACGAGTCGGAAGTCAAACTCTCGAAGGAAAAGCTGCAGCTTTATCGCGATTCCATGAACAGCATCGATTCCGAGCTGCGTCGCCTCGAAGCAGAGACAGCCGGCCTTGAACCTCAGGATGTAAGTCTCCTGGAGGATATGAAGAACAGGATCAGCGTTGAAAAGGACAAAGCTGACCAAACACTGAGAAGTGTCACGGCCCGGTATCTCTCTAACCAGCGCACGGAAAACTCCATCAGGCAGGAAAATGAGAAGAGGAAAGAACTTGAGAACGACTTCCTCCTCATCAGCAGCCTGTCCAAAACGGCAAACGGCGAGCTGCCCGGCAGGCAGAAGATCGCATTCGAACAGTACGTCCAGGCTTATTATTTCAATCACATCCTCGATGCTGCAAATACACGGCTCGGCAGCATGACGGGTAACCGCTATACGCTGATACGCAGGGAGGAGCCCGAAAACCTCCGCTCGCAGACCGGGCTGGATCTCGATGTGCTTGACCATTACACCGGCAAGATCAGGACTGTCAAGACGCTCTCCGGCGGCGAGAGCTTCATTGCTTCACTTGCGCTTGCCCTGGGCCTGGCCGATGTCATACAGAGCCATGCTGGAGGTATCGAAATCGAGATGATGTTCATCGATGAGGGGTTCGGTTCGCTGGATCCTCAATCGCTCGAACTGGCTGTCCGTGCTTTGAATACCCTGGCTTCCGGCAACTGTATTATCGGTGTGATTTCGCATGTTGCGGAACTGAAAGAACGTATAGACAGGCAGATCGTCGTTTCAAAAGGCATAAACGGCAGCACTGTTTCGATTCAGTTGCCTTAACCGATCGAATGTTTATACCGGCAACACAAAACTCTTTTACCATGACAAAATAAATCATGCGGCTGGATCACCCTGATCTCTCGGTGGACAGCCGCTTTCTGTTCGATATTGTGACAGATCATCTCCCGTTTCACTCTTTTCAACTATGTATCTTATCCCTTTTCCTGAGGCGGAGCCGCTGAAAGAATTTTTCGAGCGATTCGGGGCCTCCCAGTACGTCCCTGCCAACATACAACGTCCCGTCATTTCGCGTTTTTACGCTCCACTTGACAAGCGATATACTTCCTTTTGAAATCTCGATTGCGGTTATTCCGTTCGGATGCACGCAACTTCCGCTGTTGAAATAATACTCTTCTTCTTTAAGCGGATAAACCGGACGATGTGTATGTCCTGCGACCAGGATCAGGTTTTCCCTTCCTGCCCATCGTATCAGCTTATCTTCCACCATCATCCTCACCTTGTAATTTTTCGCGGCGCTCGTGAGGTCATTGAACCCCATCCTCTCGATCCTTCTCCAGAAATTCCGGACCAGAAAACGGGCAAGACGCCAAAGCGAGCTGTTCAGGAAGTCCGCCTGATGGCCGTGGATCAAAACGATGACATCGCCCGTATCGCTGTGCCTGAGAAGGACGCTTTCATAGGCACGTATTCTCGGAAAATACAAGTCATAGTTCCCCTTGAGATACTCCTGATCCCTTTTGACGATGTCATGGTTGCCATAAAGCATTATCAGCCTTCCCTCTCTGTAAAACCTTCCCAAAAGCTGATAAATATGCTCGTACATCTCAAGGATCTCGCGCAAATCGGTGTTTTCCCACAGTTCTTCCCCGTCGCCCAGCTCGATATAGGTAAACCCTTCCCGGTAGTAGTAGTTTATGGCCGCATAATAAATGGTCTGGTTTTTCGCGAAATTGTCGCTCCGTTCGTCTCCGTCACCCCTGTGGCAGTCGCTCATTATGACGATCTGCGACCTGTCGTCGAACAGTACCTCCGGAGCCGATTCGACGGCCTTGGCGATCCGCCTCAAAGCTAAGTCCATGGCTTCATCCTACAGGTACTTTTTCAGCAGCTCATATTTGTCGTATACGGCCCTCGGCTTACCGAACTTGAGTGCGATATCGAACAGCTCCGGGTTCTCGCTTTGAAGTATATTCAGTTTCTCCTGCAATGTTGGAGCTTCCTTAGTCAGCTCTCTGAATTTCTCACATAAAAAGCGATTCCTGCTCTGGCTTATGGACACCGTAAGCTTTGTCCTTGTTGACGGCTGCTCGCTGTAAGGCCTTGTGAACGTGATCCAGACGGTCTTGTTCTTCACCCTGACCTCGTCGTCCCTGTAACCCATGCGCGCAAGTTCCTCCGTAAAAATACGGCACATCTCCGCGTCTTTCAGCGTGATCCTGGCCTCCAGCGTCAACTCTTCCGGTTCCGAGAACTCGCCCAGCATGAATCCCGTAAGCCACCAGTGTTTCCCTTCACGAGTGAACAGGATCCTGTTATTTTTCCGGAGCGCGTAGAATAACTGAAGGTGGTCTTCGTCCTCCGCGCATTTATAGAATGTGCCGTTGAACACACCCGGAATATTGATATCCGGCCCCGTTGTGTTATAGACACCGATCTCGGCCCCCGTGGTCATCCCGTACTGCCCTTTCCACAGCTCTATGAGCCACTTTTTCCCTCCGTACCGGAATCTGATGGGTTCGCAGTCTATGATCAGGCTGATGGGGGGACACGATTCGTCGTATAACCAGCAGTAACCGAATTTGCGCTGCCACGGATTCATTATCGAATAGAAAATGTCCTGCTCGGGATCATATGTGAACCCGGCCAGTTCAACCTTCTTGAGTATATCGTCATACGACATGATCTCTCTTATCAATCTCATCAGTTCCTTTCTCTTATATTGAGCATTGCAGGTCTATACCCTGCAAGCTTTCACTACCATACTATTCATGCCGTTGTCGATATGTCGGTCGTGAAGGTCAAAATTATGTGTATTGAGTATTTTGACAGTATAATATATAATTCTGCTTGGACTTGTTTTTGCCGGTGACTTGTCGAACGGCAGGATGGAGGTTGTTTTGATGTTTACGCAGGATGCATTGTTCGCACTTCTGTTGTCAGTGATAGCGGGTTTTTCGACCATGCTCGGGAGTATACTGCTCTTCTTCACAAGGGGCAAAAGTGAAAAACTCGTTACCGCCTCTCTGGGGTTTGCGGCAGGTGTGATGCTCAGCGTATCCTTTCTTGACCTTCTTCCGCAGGCCAGGATGTTCATTATCGATACCACCGGAAATACAGTCGGCATCTTGCTTACAGTTGCAACGCTCTGCATCGGTGTCTTAGGAGCGGCAGGACTGGACAGGCTCGTACCGCATGAAGAAGGCGAAGCCGACGGGCGTGAGCATAAGAACCTCTTCAGGGTCGGCTTCGTGTCTATGCTGGCGATCGGACTGCACAACTTTCCGGAAGGAATAGCCACATTTATGGCCGGTTACAGCAGCCGTTCTCTCGGCCTGTCCATCATGCTGGCCATAACCATGCACAACATTCCCGAAGGGATTTCCGTTGCCATGCCGGTATACTTTGCCACAGGCAGCAAACTTAAGGCGGTAAAGTACACATTTTTGTCGGGCATCGCAGAGCCTGTCGGTGCATTACTCGCCTTCGTCCTCCTTCGTCCGTTTATCAACGACTTTATGATGGGTATCATATTCTCCCTCATAACAGGGATAATGCTGTATATATCGATCGAGGAACTGATCCCTTCTTCCCGCCAGTACGGATATAAAAACCTTGCACTGATATCTACCTTTGCGGGTATCGTCCTAATGCCTTTAGCCGATATATTTTAGCTGCGTCCCGGCGATCATCAACAACACACATCATCAGGATCATGTAAGGACAATCTGGAACGGAGCGGACTATGAGCAATAATAAGCAGTTTACCATAGCAGTCGTTGACGGCCAGGGGGGCGGGATCGGCCGGAGCTTGGTCACCAAACTCAGGGCTGAGTTCCCGAAGGGGTCCGGAGTACGCATATGCGCCCTGGGCACCAACTCCTCTGCGACAAACAGGATGCTGCGTGAGGGTGCCGGCGAGGGGGCAACGGGTGAGAACGCCATAGTCCTGAACGCGGCAAGGGCCGATATAATAACCGGCCCGCTTGCCATCATCGCCGCTAACTCCATGCTCGGCGAGCTTACACCGGCCATGTCCTGCGCGATCGCCTCAAGCAGCGCCCAGAAGGTGCTGATTCCCCTCGAGCGGTGCAACATAAGGCTTGCAGCGGCACCTGCATTTCCACTGGAAGAGTGCATCGACCGGTGCATCGATATAATAAAGGAGATAATCGCAGAAAACGATCAGTCCTGACATAAAATCC
>JAAYMG010000096.1 GCA_012521525.1 Clostridiales bacterium
ACGATAGCGGGGGTTATGGCTCAGAAAGGTTTATAACAGGCAACTATTTCACCATGATGTTGAGGCGTTAGGAGGTGCTGTAAATGCTTAGAGTAACAAGCATGGATGCGGACAATGCCCATCTCTTTTCGGATTTTCTGTCGCGACAGGCCAAGGCGATGCTCAATACAGGCCAACCGGTCCTGATGCTCGGGCTCGTGGATGACGATCATGCCTGCGGTGCCCTTACCGGTTTCATGGAATCTCACTCGATTTTCCGAATCAACGGTATCTTCGTCGCTCCCCAGGTCCGGCGCAGGGGCGGAGCGTCACAGCTGCTTCGCGCCCTGAGCGAGCTTTTGGCGGAAGATGAGCAGGTCACAGCGATAAGGATCGACTACGTGGAGTTTGGGGATGAAGAGCGAAGTCTTACCGGATTCCTCACCGCGGCAAACTTTCAACAGAACACGCCGGAGATGCCGTTTTTCGGTGTTACCCTTGCGGAACTCAACAAGTCCGGTATTTTAACGAAGACCAACGGAAATCATTCTTCCATCATGTCCTTTGCGGATATGCCTGATTACCTGCTGCGAAGCATAGTCTACCGCTTTTCATCAGCCGGCGTACCGATCATGGATGTTCCGCTCATCAGCGGCCCGGTTGATCGTGAAATATCCATGGGGATCTATGACGGCGATACTGTTCCGGCCTTCATAATAATAGCCAATCAGCATCAGCACCTTCACATAGCACTGCTCTATGCCGAACCTTCTCATTCAACCCGCCTGCCTATGTTGTTGAGCGCCGCAATATGTCGGGCCAACGAAAAATACCCCCCGGAAACCCTTGTGACCATGCAGACCGTCAATCCCGGGAGCGAAGCCCTTGCCCGACGTATAATGGAGAACTGCGACTTCAAAGATCTTTCCCGCAGCTTTGAGTTTGAGTTCAGAGATACATACCCGCTGCTGTTTGATTGACAAACATATGAGATAGCTGCTGACTATAACCTCCGTCATGATGAAGAACAGGAGCACCATAGAAGGCACCGGAAAAGTGAAGCTTTTTTATCTTCAATACGTCCACTGTGGGCGAAGTCTGGAGGGTGAAAATGTATTTTACTACTGGTATTAAAGTCGGACGCAGCGGCGGCCAATTTGCTCCGAAGGAAACCGCCGCTCGTGCAGAGTCTGCGGCCATGATCCAGAGGTTTGTCGAGACAGTCCTCAACTAATGTTTGTGTAGCTGCCATCATGCAGCATAATCTAGTAATAACAAAGACCGTATATATAAAGCAGCAGGAAGATCAACTCTCCCTGCTGTTTATTTGGCCTCATATTATACTTAAAGTAATATTGCATGGATATTTAATGCGCAATACTGCTATATATGTTACTATATCCTGATCAATTTGATGCGCCAGAGATACATCAGTAGATGAAATGATTTGGCTATTCAAGTCCCTGTTCATAGGCTTGGATCATCTTTTTGACCATCTGTCCGCCGATCGATCCGGCCTGGCAATTGTCAGGTCAATTTGAGATGCTTTATTTTGAAAATCTTTCGATGCGATTTCCCAAAGATATAATGAGGCAACTGTGCCGTACGGTGAGTACAATTTCCTGTATTGTTCGAAAGTGTCAGACGTCAGTTTATCAAGACCGTAAAGTTTCATCATGCCTTTGCGTATTCCAAAGTCTTTGTAACTGACAACGTCCGGCCGCCCCAGAGAAAATATGAGTATCATTTCGGCAGTCCACACGCCTATTCCTTTAAGCTTGATCAGCTCTGATATAACTTCGTCGTCCGGCAATGAAGCGAGCTTATCAAGATGGATCTTTCTCCGGATAACTGCTTCGGTGATACCCATTATGTAGCCTGCTTTGCGATAGCTCATACCGCAGCTTTGCAAATCAGGCTCGCTGATTTTTGCTATATTCTCAGGCGTTACTTCGCCAACTTTCTCACACAGCTTGTTCCAAACTGTTTCTGATGCTTTGCCCGAGATTTGCTGGCTTATGATGCTTGACACAAGAGAAGCGAATATATCAGGGTTGATTTCACGCTCGATGATCCCGATGCGGTCTATCGCTTCGCCGAGGATCCGGTCCCTGCTTTTGAGGTAATTGATTTCATTGAGGCCAAATCTGAAAACCGGCATCTTTCCGCTCCTTTGTTCGTTTTAATGGTTTTGCGGATTTGCTGCGTATTTAAGAATCTAACAACAGTGTACAGCATTGAGGGAAAATGTAAAGTATTAGTTTGGATCATTTTGATTATAAGTTCCGACGATCCAAAGTTTTCAGCTGTTTGTAAAGATCAGACGCCTTTTGCTTGCAGTTGTTTCTGTGCCCGAAATTTTATGTCTGTTTCTCGATCAGCCGACATTCTATCACCTTTTTATTAAAAGAACAATGCGCTAAATATGATGTCATAATATATAAAAATATGTTATAATAGCAAAGGGGACGGTTCTCTTGGCTGGAAACCGGCCAAGA
>JAAYMG010000413.1 GCA_012521525.1 Clostridiales bacterium
TCTATGTCAAGAACGAAATCGCTGGGCTCAACGAACTGGCAGCCAACATATTTGATCTCGGTCATAGCGGCACCCCCATATGATAATAGATCAATTTTTTATCATTATAGTTCATTGTTTATGGCAAATCAATATTTTATAATTCGAAATGACTAATGTGTTCGTGCACAATTCACATTTATATATGATAACGCTCGTCGTTCGGAGGAGGAAACAATATGAAGAGGTACATATGCAATCCTATCGTACTGAATTATCCCACGAAAGCGATCACAAACAATCGTGCGGGGGGATTCGGCTTCCAGGTTATCCATCCTCACAGGGGAACGGGAGATCCTTCGGTTGAGTTTTTTAAGGGAAAATACTACATGACAGGATCTTTCTCCGGATTTTGGTATTCGGAAAATCTCGTGGATTGGTACTTCAGAGAGGGCGAGGGCATGATGCGAGGTGCAGCCGGCGATTTCTGCGCGATCGGCGACTATCTCTACCATACGGCATCCAGTACTGAAAAGTGCATCATTACCCGTTCTAAGGATCCGCTAAATGAGAAGTTCGAGTTGGTTGCGACTTTTCCGTTTGCGTACTGGGATCCATGCCTGTTCCTGGACGATGACGGAAGGGTGTATTTATATCACGGCTGTTCGAATGTAGACCCCATATATGGGATCGAGCTGGACAGGGAAACGATGATGCCTATTGGGGAGAATGTAATACTGATACCCGGGGCGGGCGATCCGGATAAACACGGCTGGGAACGCCATGGCACGAATAATGATCCGAGTATCGGAAAGCTGAGGGTCGGCGAAACTTACGCGCCGGGGCTTGAATATAACCGCCCGTGGATCGAAGGACCCTATATGACCAAGTATAACGGGAAATATTATCTGCAATATGCTGCTACCGGAACTGAATACGAAATATATGCGGATGGCGTGTATGTTTCCGACAAACCTCTTGGCCCCTTCACTTACTGCCCGAACAGCCCGTTCTCGGCAAAAACCAATGGCTTCTACAACGGGGCGGGACACGGAAGCACGTTCAGGGACGTATACGGCAACTGGTGGCATGCAACCACCATGGTCGGAGGTACGACCGAGACAATGAGAAAAACGGGGTTATTCCCCCTTGGCTTCGACAAGGACGGTATCATGTACTGCAATATGAACTTTTCAGATTATCCGCATATCATGCCCGACGGCCCTGCCGACCCCAACAGTCTTTTTACCGGCTGGATGCTTCTGTCTTACAACAAACCTGTAACCGCATCCTCAACTATGGTCGGCCATCCGACAAGCTATCTGACCGACGAAAACTGCCAGACATACTGGGCGGCTTCACGTCGCGAAAGCGGCGAATATATCATCATGGATTTGGAAAAGGTCGTGGATATGCGTGCCGTCCAGCTCTATTTCATAGACCATGACGTCAACTCACTGCTGTTTATCCCGAACGTCAAGTTCGCGGCTCTGCCCCCGGAAAAACAGTTTGTACGCCACCGCTGGCTGCTTGAGGGATCGGTCGACGGGGTAAACTGGGAGATCCTCTGCGACAAGCGGGAAGCGGATTCGAACCTGGCGATTGATTTCATCGTGTTCGAGGAAGGCAAGGACGTGCGTTATCTTAGGCTTACGTCATATGAGATGCCGTATTACAATGTATTTGCCATGTGCGGTTTCCGAGTGTTCGGCCATGCCAACGGCGATCCGCCGGCAAAGGTCACCAGTTTTGACCTCAGGCGGGATAAGGAAGATCCGTGCACATTCACTCTGAAATGGGAACCGTCCGAAGGAGCAGACGGCTACAACATAAAATGGGGGATCGCTCCCGATAAACTATATCACTGCACAATGATATATGGCAAAAACGAGCTCATAGTCCACAGCCTCAATGCGGACGCCGATTACTACCTCCAAATCGACGCATTCAACGGGAGCGGAATTACCGAGGGAGACTGCGTTCCTCTGGTTTGATCGCGGCAAGGAGCCTTCATCTGGCGTAAAACATCGATAATGCAAAATCTTAATGAAATGTATTTGTATTTCAAACGGAAAGCTGCAGATCCTTATCACTAAAACATCCGGTTTGGGAGGCAGATCCATGGCAAAGTTATATAGCAAGGACAACATCGAAATCACCGGGACAACTAAGCCAAGTATTGCAGATTTGGCTGAGAAATATGGAAAGTGGGTAGAAGTACTGGCGGATGGCGGAAGATTGGAGCCTGACGGCATTTATTCAAAAGACGGAGAATGCTTCTATAAGTTCAATGATGTCAGGCGCGGATCCTGCATTTTTATCGGCAGCATGCCTGTGGGTAGGATAGTCAGGTTCCCGCTGAAATACGGAAACGGGATCATGCCCGTTGCGGGTCAGTATAAGGAAGGGGATATCCCTGGTTTTCAGGATATGGAGGGCAATGAGATCTTCAGCATAGTCCAATAGGGAGGAAGCTCCGCCTTTGCCTGCTGATGATCGCAGCATCAACTGTAATTCATCAGCCCGGCAATAAGCAGTAATGCATTTTGAGGTCGTTTGTCACTGAAAAGGAAAAGTGTTGGCAAGGCAATGCAAATAGGTTGCAAAAGACGACGATGGATGCTTGGATGACATTTTTGGAGGAAAGGAGGACTGAAAATGGAGTCGGGTCACCTTTGCTGCGCCTTGTTGGATAGTTCAGACTTGATGCCTGCTTTCGTCTCATGCTGCTTAACGGAACCAATGATCTTTCGGGAAAATGCGGTAATCGACTATCTATGATGTGAGGGGGAAAACGATGAAAAGGCTCAGATTATTGGCACTTATGTTATGTGCAGTGCTGTCTTTGAGTTTGTTTGCATCCTGCAGCAACGAAGTCTCTGAATCGCCGGCACCGTCACAGTCTGTCCCGGAAACACCAAAGCCGCCAGCCGATGATAAGGCTGATACCGCCGGTGACACGACCTCGTTCTATCCGATACCCGGTCAGCATACGCTTACCTTCTTCCTTCCGATGTTCGAACCGGTTCTTGCCGCGCTCACCATGGATTATAACGAATATCCCGTAAGGAAGGAGATGGAGAAGCGCACCGGAGTACATATCGAATGGGTACTTCCGAATGCTTCATTCGCTACTGAGCAGTTCAATCTTATGATAAACAGCAACGATTACACTGACATCATCAGCAATCCTGCGTATGCCCAGGGCCTGGATCAGGCGGTAAAGGACGGGATATTCCTCAGGCTGAATGAACTTATGGATGAATATGCCCCGAATTATCTTGCAATGATCAACGAAAGAGAGGAATCTATCATAGGTTCGCTTACGGACGATGGCAACAGGGTAGGCTTCGCAATGATCTTTGAATGGATGGGAAAGAACAACCCACCGGCCACCGGCCTGGCCTGGAGACAGGATGTTGCCAGGGATCTTGGATGGGATACACCGCCCGGATCTGTAAGCGAATTGAACGAATACCTCGATGTCTTGCTGGAAGCCGGACACACCGGATTTTTGGCACCGCCGACCTTTGGGTTTGACACCAGAACATCGAGCGGCGTTATCCCCTGCTTTTTTGACGCAGCGACCAGATTTTTGAATATTGACGGTACAGTTGTGTATGGCCCGCTCACGCCCGGGTTTAAGGATTATGTGATCCAAATGAAGGAATGGTATGACAGAGGCATCCTTTACAGGAACTTCATGGTCCAGGAGGATTTGGCACGTCAGGGCGCGAACTGGGCTGATGATACATTCCTGATAGGCATTGCGTACAATCCGAATATCGGGAGTGTATATCGTGATACGGGAGTCACATCAGATCCGGATTTCTATATAGCGGCGATCGCTCCTCTGAAAACCAAAAACGGCGAAGCTCCGAAACACGGTCCCGCAGTAGCTGCTATCAATGCGTCACCGACCGTCATATCTACACAATGCAAGAACCCTGAAGTTGCCGTCAGGTGGCTCGATTACTTCTTCAGCGAAGAAGGAGCTCTTCTCGCAAACTATGGTGTTGAAGGCATAACCTTTGAGTGGAAAGAGGGAGAGTCCGGCTTCTGGAGATGGGGAGGCAATCCGCAATATACCGATTATATTATGAAAAATCCGGATCATGTCTCGCCGGTCATCGCTATAATGGCATATTGCTGGACAGTGGGCCCCGTTTACAGGCCATGGCTGCCTGAGACTCCTGATTTGGAAGTTGCCCAGCAGATCTGGGCTCAGGGCAGTGAGAATTACGTCTGGAACATGCCCGAACTAATGACCATAGGGGCTGAGGATTCTGCAAGATATTCCACACTGCTGGCTGATATTGAGACATTCTGTCAGGAAACGGTCGTCAAACTGATAACCGGAGTGATCCCGATCGAAAAATATGAGACCGAGTTTACCGACAAGCTGAAACAGATGGGCGTCGATGAAGTCGTTGCCATACAGCAGGCTGCTCTGGACAGGTACTTAGGCAGATTGCAATATTTGAAATGATAATAGCAACGACAGTGTGAAGCTGAGTGGTAACATTACGAAACTAAGTGTGCCCGGTCTTCTTCCGGCACACTTAGTTTCAGGCATCAGAAAGGTGATATATGATGAGGATACCAAAAGAACATATCGAAAATCAGGGTTATGACAGCCGATCGTACGCTTTTAGCAAGCAACAGCCATATTCGGTAAGGGCAGATACACCCGACGGGCAGAAGGTGATCCATATAAAAGATGCGGTCGAGGTGTTGGAAGACGGCAGAGTCAGGCTCAATATGTACGCCCCCAACGCAAAGTCCGTCAAGGTCGTCAGCCGCAAGATCCAGGTCGACCTGGTCAAAGGCGAGGATGGATATTGGGAGGGGTGTATTGCATATGACTACCCAGGGTTTAAGAATATCGATTTCTACATCGACGACGCATTGGTCATAAATCCAATGGCGCCGATAGGGTTTGGCAGCAACAGGGTAATGAACTATGTTGAGGTACCTGACCAAGAACAGGACTACTTGCTGATGAAAGATGTACCTCACGGCGCAGTCATACAGGAATTTTTCAAATCCAAAGTTACCGGCAAATATGAAAGCTGCTATATTTATACCCCGCCCGGTTACCAGAAGGAGCCTGATGTGAAATACCCTGTTCTGTACCTGCAGCATGGCGGCGGAGAGAACGAGACCTGCTGGATCTACCAGGGGAAAACGAATTTCGTCATGGACAATCTCATCGCAGAAGGCAAAGCGGTTCCCATGATCATCGTGATGAACAACGGCATGACGCGAAAAGCCGGCGAAGAGAAAATGCCCATGAGTTTCGGCGGCAATATGATGGGCGTATTTAAGGACATGCTGATCGAGGACTGCATCCCCTTTATTGAAGCGAACTACCGCGTGAAGACCGATAAATGGAACAGGGCTATTGCGGGTCTTTCCATGGGATCGCTGCAGGCCGCCGAAATCATAATGACCAGGTACGACTTATTCAGCGCCGCGGGATTGTTCACCGGTTATACATATCCTGTCATAAACGGACGAAAACCCGGCCCGCAGCCATATGAAGCGATATTGAACGATGCGGAGACCTTCAATCGGGAAGTAAAGCTGTTTTACAGGGCGATCGGAGCAGAAGAGGTTTCCTTCCCTCTCATAAAAGAGGAAGACAGGTTTTGCGCGGAGAAAGGGATAAACACCGTATCGTCAGTATTTCCGGGAGAGCATGAGTGGTATGTCTGGCGCGCCGCCTCTCATGAATTTTTCCAGCTTCTTTTCAGGTGGTAGGTTTTGGAGGGGGAAACTGGTCATGGTTAAATACGATGCGATCGCAAATACAAAGGCGGGAAAACTTCAGGGTGTGCAGATCGACGGTATTTACCGCTTCCTCGGTGTACGCTACGCTCAGTCTACAGAGGGTAAGAACAGGTTTATGCCGCCGCAGCCCCTGGTTCCCTGGGAAGGTGTCAGGCCCGCCCTTACATATGCCGGAAAGTGCTGGCAGTGTGATACACCGCGTATGGAGGATCCGGAAATCCGCAGCACACGCTACCCGGCTGCCTATGAGAAGCTGATGACCGGCAGCAACGAGATGGGTGTCGGCTTCCAGTCCGAGGATTGCCTTGCGCTCAACATCTGGACCCAGGGACTCAACGACGGCAAAAAGCGTCCCGTCCTGGTGTGGTTCCATGGCGGAGGGAATATTGCGGGGGCTGCAGAGGCGGATTGGCATGACGGCTACAATATTGCAAAGAAAGAAAATGTCGTTCTGGTTACCGTAGGTCACAGGCTTGGCATATTCGGCTACCTTTATCTTTGCGATCTGGACGAAAGATTCAGGGATTCCGCAAACCTGGGACATCAGGATATGGCGGCAGCCCTTAAATGGATACATGAAAACATCGAGGAATTTGGGGGCGATCCCGAAAACGTCACCCTGTTCGGGCAGTCCGGCGGCGGAGGAAAGGTTGCCGCCCTCATGTCGATGCCCATGTGCCGAGGGATGGTGCATAAAGCCATAATCCAGTCCGGAGGCTTCCACGCTGCGACTCCGGAAGAAGCGACTGCTCAGACCCTTGATTTTCTGAATTTCCTTGGCATCGACAGGAACAATGTCGACAAGCTGTATGAATACACCGCTGCAGAGCTGATCCAGGCACAGAGAGAAATAAACAAGTCCCGTACCCTGGGTACGTACTTTGTTTGCCCTGTAGTTAAGGATGGCAGAGTCGTCAGGTATGATCCGTTCGATGGCGCTGAAGGATCGGAATATGTAAAGGACATCCCTCTGATCACCGGCTACACAAAGGATGACGCCATTCTTACCGCCCTTTTCAATCCCAAAATATTTGCCTGGGACATGGATCAGCTGCGTGAAGGGATCATGGGCCTTGGCTACAGTGCAGCGCAGACCGAAAAGATCATTGCAACTTATAAGGATCTGCTTGGCGACGACGTAAGGCCCGTCCACATTTACACCGCCCTTCTGAACGACAGGAACCATACCAGGGCAACATATGAAAGGTATAAATCCAGGGCTAAGGTCGGCGGGGGAGCCCCGATATATAATTATTGCTTTACGCGGGAAGGCAACGATCCCGACTTCAGGGCAGCCCACGGCGTAGAGATCCCCTTCTTCTTTGCGAATGCCGCATATGCGCCTGCCCTGTGGAACCGCGAAACATATCATGACGCGATGAAGCTCAACGATTCGGCCTCCGCGGCCTGGGGAGCCTTTGCCAGGACCGGAAATCCCAGCAATCCGGGAATGCCCGCCTGGAAGCCATATGAGGAAGAGGATCGCTACACGATGCTCATAGATGTGGAGAGCAAGCTCGTAAGCAGATATCATAAGGAAGTATATGAGTTCATATTCTGACCGCTATATCGAGTCCGCTGCGGTCCGACTATCGACTTATACAGAGGCTTTTGACCAAATGTCCAATCATTGTGTACATGGAGGACAAAAAGTCCCCGGATCAATAATGAATATACATCGAAGAAATATATCGAAGGGAGTTGTTTTGCTATGGACTTCTGGTGCGACAGCAAGGGCCCTATAGTTGAAACCGATAAGGGTAAGATAAGGGGGTATCGTCAGGACGGCCTGTATTATTTTCGCGGCATCAAGTATGCCGACGCGGACAGGTTTGAGATGCCCCGGCCGGTGGAACCCTGGGAAGGAGTAAAGGATTGTACTACATATGGCTATACCTCAACAACCGTAACAAAGCCGGATATAATCGCCCGTGATATACTCCTGGGATTCAGGTATTGGCCGCAGAGCGAACACTGCCAGTATCTGAACATCTGGACGAAGGACATAAACAACGATGTCAGGCGGCCGGTCATGGTATGGATACACGGAGGAGGGTTCAGCACCGGTTCGGCGGTCGAGCACAAGTGTTATGAAGCCGAAAATCTCTGCAGGGAGGGAGATGTGGTCGTCGTTTCGATCAACCACAGACTGAACAGCATAGGCTTCATGAACATGGCTGAGTACGGCGAGGAATACGCCAATTCCGGCGTTGCCGGCATAGCCGACATCGTTGCGGCCCTGGAGTGGGTCCGTGACAACATCGCTAATTTCGGCGGAGACCCCAACAATGTGACCGTATTCGGACAGTCAGGCGGCGGAGGGAAGATCACGTGCCTGTTCGGAAGCAAGGCTGCAGACGGCCTGTATCACAAGGCCATCCTGCAGAGTGGGATATTGCCGATGCCCTCGGCAAACAAGTATGAAGACAGTGCAAAGGTCGCCCATGCCGTCATGAATGAACTGGGTCTGACAAAGTCGAACATCAAAAAAATCAGGGATATTCCCGTAGATGTCATGAACGCGGCCTTCCTCAAGGTTGCCCCCAAGCTGAGAGAGCAGGGCGTAAATGTAGAGTGGTCCCCGGTTCCGGGTTCGTATTATGTCGGCGATCCATATGAGAACGGCTTCTCGGAGTATGCCAGGTCCGTTCCGACGATAGTCGGTTCAGTGGTCGCGGAGTTTCCCACTGTCTCCATCTCCGACAAGCATTCTCTGTCCGAAGAGAAAATAATGGAGATCGCACATGAAATGTTCGGTGAAGGCGCCCGGGAGGTCATGGATGTCTACAGGAAAACCTATCCCGACAAGCACATCGCCGATCTGTTCTATCTGGATTACTGGTTCAGGGTGCTGGTCGACAAGTATCTGACTATCAAGTGCGAGGGCTCCGATACTCCAAACTACTGCTACCTGCTGACCTACGACTTTGCGTATAACGGCGGCCTGCCGGCATGGCATTCTTCGGATCTGATGCTTGTCTTCCGTTCGGCCGAGGTCGTACCTGTCTATCACGAGCCGGGCGCTATGAAGCTTCAGGATCAGATGTCGACATCATGGTCCAATTTCGCAAAAACCGGCGACCCCAACAGTGATCTCATTCCGAAATGGACACCGTACAGGCCGGCA
>JAAYMG010000097.1 GCA_012521525.1 Clostridiales bacterium
ATTACAACCCCAATGACAGCCGCCTTGTAATAAACAACCGCATCGGTACGAACTCGAGCATAAACGTCGCCAGGACATCCGGGAAAATATTGATGGGATCGCTGATCCTCCTGATCCTGGCCATGCCTTTTACGGGCGTCCTGCTGGGAAGCATCGGAAACAGGGAGATCGGACTGGAATTGACAGAGACGTATATAGTTTCAACTTGCGGAAGCTCGGAGTACACCGTGGCGTTTGAAGAGATCGAGAAAGCTGAACTTCTTGAAAAGCTGCCCGATAATATGATCCGCACTTATGGTACCGGAATGGAAAATCTGCTCAGAGGCAACTTCTCCGCTGAAGGGATCGGAGAAATGAAGGTTTGTCTTGATCCGAATCACGCGCCGTTTATATTGATCACGACGCACGGGAATAAACATTACCTTTTTGGTTCACGCGATGCGGGATTGACAAATCAAATATATGATCAATTGGAGTTGAAGCTGGATCGGTCCAAATAAGCCGAAACCTGACCAGCGGAAATGAGATGAAGCCGGATCAGCAGAGCTAACAGGGTTTTAATAAAAGCACAAGTACATTCAATATTCCTTATTTTATCTGGCAAAAAATTGTCATCCTTAACGGGAAGTATGTGGCTTACATGATGGGCCATGTACTTCCCTTTGTTAGTAGTGCAGTTTGATGAAGTGTGAATAAAAATACGACTTTGCCTTTGGATAAATATACGATATTATGAATAATATGCGCTTGCTATTGATTTATTTGCCATTATATTGTATTATACTGCATAAATATACATAGTATATTAATACATTGCATACAGATGATAGCTCTGCATCAAATACTTATGCATACGGTGCAATATTATGCAAAGGTGGGTTGGAAACGTTGAAGAAGGTGTTCATAGACGGAAGAGCCGGGACTACGGGACTGCGCATTTACGACCGGCTTTCCGGGCGTCATGATATAGAGCTGTTATGGCTTTCGGACAATGAGCGGAAAAACACTGCGGCAAGAAAGGAAATGCTCAACAAGGCTGATATCGCCATATTGTGCTTGCCCGATGACGCTGCCCGTGAAGCCGTGTCGCTGATCGAAAATCCCGAAGTCACGGTCCTGGACACGTCCACGGCTCATCGCACGAAAGAGGGGTGGGCATACGGGCTTCCGGAGCTTTCGGCTGATCATGAAAAGAACATCATAAACTCCCGGCGCATAGCTGTTCCGGGATGTCATGCTACCGGGTTTATTTCGCTTGTTTATCCGCTCATCGAGGCATCCGTCATATCAGCAGATACGCTTTTGACCTGCCATTCGCTTACCGGCTACAGCGGCGGCGGAAAAAGCATGATAGCCCAATACGAAGAAGATGCCGACGAACTGCTGAAGGCGCCGCGAGAATATGCTCTGGGACAGACGCACAAACACTTGCCGGAAATGAAGGCAATGACGGGACTTACATATGACCCTGTATTTTGCCCCATAGTTTCTGACTTCTTTAGCGGCATGCTGGTTGCGGTATCACTGTTTTCTCAGCAGCTCAATGCCGGGAAGACAACGGACGATGTGCGGAGAGTGCTGCAGGAGAAATACAACGGACCGTTGATAAAATATTGCGAACGCATTGACGAAAACGGTTACATTTCCGCAGCGGGACTTTCAGGCAAGGACTCCATGCAGATCGCGGTATACGGAAACGAACAAAGGATCCTTCTAATGGCCCTGTTCGATAATCTGGGCAAGGGGTCCGCGGGAGCGGCTATAGAATGTCTCAACCTGAAGCTCGGCATCGACAGGACAACAGGACTGGATTTGTGAGGAGAATGGCTATGCAAAATATAAACGGCGGCGTTTGCGCCCCAAAAGGTTTTTTGGCGAACGGGATACACTGCGGTATAAGGAAAAACAAGAGCAAGCCGGACCTGGCCCTGATATTCAGCTGCGCAGATGCGAACGCGGCTGCGGTATATACGACGAACCTGGCTAAGGCTGCGCCGCTGGTGGTGACCCGGGAACACCTTAAAGACGGAAAAGCAAGGGCGATCATATGCAACAGCGGGAACGCCAATGCCTGTACTTCAAACGGCATGGAAGTTGCGGCCGAAATGTGCAGACTGGTTGCGGACCAGCTGGATATAGATGCAAGCGACGTTGTCGTGGCTTCAACCGGGGTAATCGGCCAGGAGCTGCCGATCGAACCTATAGCTGCCGGTCTACCGTCATTGGTCAAGGGGCTCGGAGACAGAAGCATCAAGGCAGCCGAAGCTATTATGACGACCGATACCAAACTGAAAGAAATCGCCTATTCTTTTGAGATCGGCAGTGTGGAATGCAGGATCGGAGGGATCGCCAAAGGAAGCGGGATGATACATCCGAACATGGCGACGATGCTTGCCTTTTTGACGACAGACTGCGCCATCTCTTCGGAAATGCTTCAAAAGGCGCTTTCGAAGGACGTTGACGCTACCTTCAACATGATCAGTGTTGACGGAGATACTTCCACAAATGACATGGTCGTTATTTTGGCAAACGGTGAGGCCAAAAACACGCCCATAACAACGCATGGCCCGGAATTTGACACATTTGCGCAGGCTTTGAACGCTGTGACACTACATCTTTGCCGTGCCATCGCAAGTGACGGTGAAGGCGCTACAAAACTGCTTACATGCGAAGTGAGCGGTGCAGATACGGAGGAGGCAGCCAAAAAAGTCGCAAAGTCTGTGATATCTTCATCACTGGTGAAGACGGCAATGTTCGGGGCAGATGCGAACTGGGGGAGACTGATCTGTGCCGTAGGTTACAGCGGGGCATCGGCGGATGTCAGCAAAGTCGATATAAGCCTTTGTTCAGCAAAGGGCAGCGTGTTGGTGTGTAAAGGAGGGATCGGTGTGGGATTTCCGGAGGATAAGGCAAAAGAGATCCTGCTGGAAGAGGAAGTCGTTATCCGGATAGACCTGAATAGCGGAACCGCACATGCGACCGCATGGGGATGCGACCTGACCTACGATTATGTAAAGATCAACGGGAGCTACCGCACATGACGAAGGAGGATATTATGCAGATATCGAATGCTCAGCGCGCGTCGATCCTGGTAAGCGCTCTGCCTTACATCCAGAATTACTACGGGAAGATCATAGTCATCAAGTACGGCGGCAGCGCCATGATAAATGAACAGCTCAAGGATTCCGTGATGAGGGATATCGTGCTTCTGTCATTGATAGGTGTGAAAGTAGTCCTGGTCCACGGCGGAGGCCCCGAAATCACGGAGATGCTAAAGCAGGTGGGGAAAGAGAGTAAGTTTATCGACGGACTTAGGGTGACCGATAAAGAAACCGTCGAAATCGTGCAGATGGTACTGTGCGGAAAAATCAACAAGAACCTTGTCAACCTTATACAGAACAAGGACGGAAAAGCGATCGGGCTTTCAGGCGTTGACGGGCACATGATAAAGGCCCGCATGAAGGACGAAAGGCTGGGGTATGTCGGCGAGATAACCCAGATCAACACAAAGCCGATTCTGGATGTGCTTGAAAAGGGATATATTCCCGTGATTTCCACGATCGGCTGCGACGATGAGGGGAACGTATACAATATAAATGCCGACACTGCGGCCGCGGAACTTGCCGCTGGTCTGAATGCGGAGAGCCTGTTCCTGATGACCGATATCAGCGGTATCCTTCGAGACAAGGATGACCCTTCGTCGCTGATCTCGAAAATAACATATAAACAGGCCTTTGCCCTGAAAGAGGAAGGAATAATCTCAGGAGGAATGATCCCAAAAGTTGAATGCTGCATCTCGGCGCTTGAGGGAGGAGTAAAAAAGGCATTCATCGTTGACGGACGCATCCCGCACGCCCTTTTGATCGAGACATTGACCGACGAAGGCATCGGGACCATGTTTACGGGTGAGGAGTAAATTATGGGTCATATCATGGAGCTGGATAAGGCATATATTGCTAACACATACGCCCGTTTCCCGATTGAAATAGTAAGCGGCAAGGGATCTATAGTAACGGACAGCGAAGGCAGGCAATATATCGACCTGGGAACGGGTATAGGCGTAAATACTTTCGGCCTGGCAGACGAGGAATGGCAGGACGCGGTCATATCGCAGATGAAAAAGCTTCAGCACGCCTCAAATCTATATTATACAGAGCCATGTGCGGTCCTGGCCGAGATGCTGTGTTTGCGCACCGGCATGAGTAAAGTCTTCTTTTCAAACTCCGGAGCGGAGGCCAACGAATGCGCTATAAAAGCAGCCCGCAAATTTGCCGCAGAAAAGAAGGGGCCGGAATACTACAACATCATAACTCTGAAAAACAGCTTTCACGGAAGGACTGTCACGACCCTTGCGGCAACGGGGCAGGACTCGTTCCACAAGGACTTCCAACCGCTTACGCAGGGATTTTTGTATGCGGAGCCCAACGATATCGGATCCGTAAAGAAGCTGGTCGAGACCAACAAAGTGGCGGCGATACTTTTTGAGGTCGTGATTGGCGAAGGCGGCGTCATCCCGCTGGAGCGTGACTTTGTGAAGGGCATGGTCGAGATCGCGGAGGAAAACGATATTCTGCTTGTTGCAGATGAGGTCCAAACAGGCAACGGACGCACCGGTGAGCTGTACGGTTATATGCATTATGGGATCATGCCGGATATCGTCACTACCGCAAAGGGGCTTGGAGGCGGACTGCCGATCGGAGCTACCATGTTCAACGAAAAGACCGCAAACGTCTTTACGCCGGGGACCCACGGATCGACCTTCGGCGGCAACCCGTTGAGCTGTGCCGGGGCCATAAGCATCCTGTCCCGTATTGATGAGGGCCTCCTCTCGGAAGTCAGGAGCAAGTCTGATCTTATATTTGAAGCCCTTAGCGGGGCAAAAGGGATAAAGAGCGTAAGAGGATTGGGGCTGATGATCGGCATCGAAACCGAAAGGGACCCTGACGCAGTCGTTAGCGAATGCATAAAAAGAGGCGTGCTGCCGCTCAAGGCAAAAAACAAAGTGAGGCTGCTGCCTGCACTGAACATTCCGCGGGAGCAGTTAGAGAAAGCTATAGAAACGATTAAAGAAGTGTGTGCGGAGGTTTGAGCCATGTCGTTTGCAGGCAGGGATTTTTTGAAGCTGCTGGACTTTACGCCTTCCGAGCTGGAAGGGCTGCTCGATTTGTCAGCGCAGCTCAAGGAGCAAAAGATAAAAGGCATCCTGCATGATGTCAAAAAAGGCAAAAACATAGCCCTGATTTTTGAGAAAACAAGCACACGTACCCGCTGCAGTTTTGAGGTCGCTGCATATGACCTTGGAATGGGTGTAACTTATCTTGACACTATTGGATCGCAGATAGGGGCAAAAGAGAGCATAGCGGATACGGCAAGGGTCCTTTCCGGTATGTATGAGGGTATCGGATTCCGCGGATATTCCCAGGAGAGAGTTGAGGAGCTTGCGGAATACGCATCCGTGCCCGTATGGAACGGGCTGACCGACAAATTCCATCCCACACAGGTGTTGGCCGACCTGTTGACGATCAGGGAGCATTACGGACGTATCAAGGGCATTCGCCTAGTATACATGGGTGATGCGCGTTTCAACATGGGAAACTCCCTTATGGTTGGCTGCGCATTGATGGGAATGCATTATACTGCCTGTGCTCCGCAGAAGTATTTCCCCGATCCCGAACTGGTAGCTCGGTGCAGTAAAATAGCAAGCCAAACGGGAGCAACTATCACCTTCTGTGAAGATCCTGCCGAAGCCGTTGCGGGAGCGGATGTCATCTATACCGATGTCTGGGTATCCATGGGGGAGCCCGAAACGGTTTGGGAGGAACGGATACGTGATCTGTCGCCCTATCGGGTAACCGGGGAGCTTATGGAGATTGCCGGACAACAGGCTGTATTCATGCACTGCCTGCCGTCTTTTCATGACCTGAAGACCGACATAGGCATGAAGATCTGGGAAAGGTATGGCCTTACCTGCATGGAGGTGACTGACGAAGTATTTGAGAGCCCCCGGTCTCTGGTCTTTCAGCAGTCGGAAAACCGAATGCATACCATCAAGGCCATAATATATGCAACGGTCGTATAGGATAAACTGTTAGATCCAAACTGAAAAGTCGACCGACGAAAAACAGTATTGCATATCAAATTCCGCCCTCTCCTGATGATGGGGCGGAATTCTCGTTTAAGTACCGTTTGATTGATATATGATTGGGCATATTTATGCGATAAACATTAAAATATGACGTTATAGTCTTGAAAAACTGCTGCGAAAAATAGTAATATAAATATGATATTACAAGGTATAAGTGAGACATATGGTTATCTGGAGTGACAGAGTTTTTGTTGAAGGTCGTCTGACTGAAGCCGCCATAAGCATCGACGGCAATGTCATAAAAGATGTTGTGCCGGGGAAGTGTCCGAAAGGCACGACGGTGAATCTGGCCGGTCATCGTGTGATACCCGGTTTGATCGACACGCATATCCATGGCAGCGCTGACGCTGACACAATGGATGCAACATATGATGCTCTAAATACCATGTCCACGTATCTTGCCTCACATGGGGTAACATCTTTTGTGCCAACGACTGTTACCGCTTCAGAAGACAATATAAAAGCAGCCCTTGCAAATGTTGCCCGTACTATGGAAAAGGGCTGCGACGGCGCCAGGATTTTGGGAAGCTATGTTGAAGGTCCGTTCCTGGATGCGGAACACAAAGGAGCCCATCCCGAGGAATTCCTGCAGGACATCTCGATTGAAGCGATAGAGAGGGTCCTGGATGGCAGCGGGGGAACCGTCCTGATCGTTGCCGTCGCTCCTGAACAGCCAAAGGCTTTGGAAGTGATCGAGTTCCTGCTTTCAAAGGGTATATGTGTGTCATTGGGACATTCTTCTGCAGGCTATGAGCAGGCAATGCTTGCGGTGAATGCAGGGGCCAATCGCTTCGTCCACATATACAACGGCATGGCGCAGCTCCACCATCGGAAACCGGGGCTGCTGGGTGCGGGCCTGCTGTCCGATGCTTATGCTGAATTAATATGTGACGGCCATCACGTTGCTCCTCCTGCAGTACAGATCGCTCTGAGGTGCAAAGGCCCGGATAAGATCATATTGGTTTCAGACTGCATGCGTGCGGGCGGGGTCCCTGACGGGGATTATATGCTGGGGTATCTTTCGGTAGTGGTAAAAGACGGGATCGCTCGACTGGCGAATGGGGGAGCACTGGCAGGCAGCACATTGTCACTCGACAGGGCTCTTGCGAATTATATAGAGATGACAGGAGAGCCTTTTGAAATGGCTGTACTTGCTGTCACGGAAAATCCTGCCCGATCTCTTGGCCTGTATCACAAACTGGGGAGTATAGAGCCCGGCAAGCTTGCGGATATAACGGCTCTGGACGATAATTATAAGCCCGTTTTCGTCATGGTCGACGGGGATATAAAATTGGATTTACGTCAGCCGGACAATGACATGTCCGATTTTCGCAAATGATTTTAGCATATCAAGACCGGTAAAAAACATATGTCCTTAACCTTTATCAATTATCAATGATACGGTATCGGGCATGGATTTCTGATCGCAACAAGTGAATAATATATTAAACGTTTTTGTATTACCGTCTCATCTGGGATTTTGAATAACAATTTAGTTAAAGCAAAGGAGAAAGACAAATGGCAAGATTCACATGCAATTTCATCTCGTACACACTGCTTAGGGCGGTGGATATCACAGTCGTGGTACCGACGCCTACGACACCGGAATGTATGGGTATGGGACTTGAGCCGGGGCAAAAGGCGAGCCATAAGCCGAAGGCCAAATACCCGGTTCTGTATCTGCTCCATGGAATGGCAAACAACCATGCTACTTGGACAAGCTACACGAACGTCGAGTTTTTTGCCGAGGAGCGCAACATAGCGGTCGTTATGATTTCGGGCGAAAACAAGTCATATGTAAACCATCGGTCAGGTGACCGTTTCTTTGACTTCCTGTCAAAGGAAGTGCCCGACTTCGTATGCGGGATGTTCCCGATATCCGACCGGCCGGAGGACACTTATATAGCCGGTCTCTCCATGGGCGGTTATGGTACGCTGGTACACGCGTTGAATAATCCGGAACGGTTTGCGGCGCTTGGCGCTTTTTCGGCAGCCGTAAACCTCAACCCCGCAGCCCTGGCGAATTTAGGCGGAGGGGAAGCGGGCAGCACTGACGAAGCAGCAGAGAACGTTACTTCGGGTAACGTAAATCCCCAGTATGACCCTGGTTCGCTTGCAGATAAAATATACAAAGAGGGGCGCAAGTTCCCGAAGATCTACCTTGCGTGCGGCGCTAAGGACTTCCTGTACAACGCAAATCTCGAGTTCAGGGATAAATTGAAGGAGTACGGCGCCGATGTTACATGGTTCGAGACTCCAGACCACGGACATGAGTGGCGTTTCTGGAACCTGGTAGTGGAGAACTTCCTTGACTGGATCCCGCGTACGGACGAATATGCAAAGGGCGGGGCGAAAAGACAGATATAGTGAGCACAGCGAGTTGGCATGGACTTCTTCGGGAGTCCATGCCAATAAAGCACTTGTAACACATTACACATGCAAATAAAGCACTAATGGCAGGAGAATGGGAAGATCCTCAAACCGGCGAAAACAAAGGCAGTAGTATAAATACTACTGCCTTGATTTATGAAGTGTGCGAGTTATTTTGACTTAATCAGTGAGTATTGGATATTGGCAATTACTCAACTTGCTTATTAGCGGTTGTTATAACGATCCAATGCGGCCTGCTGGATCGCTATCGCGTCGTCGATCCTCAAAGCCTTGACCGTATTTACAAAATCATCGAATTCATCGAGGGACTTGCTGCCTATAATGAACGGAACGATAGTCTCATTGATGAGCGTATTGACGTCATTCATTATAGAGGCATATTCCTGGCTCTCCTCTGATGTGATGGACATCATTGAAGGCAGTGTCCTCTTATCCTCGTAGTTCGCATCCCATATACGCGGAGCCTCTAAAGCCTGCGGATACATGTTGGGAAGGAGTTCGCGCTCCCAGTCATACAGCATGACCTGGTTGGGGCTCATGGCATAACGGTTCATAGCGGTGAAGGCTGCCAGGCCGTCCGGGTTGTTATAAACCAGCTCGGTAAACTCCGGCTTTCCTTCCTCATTAAATACGAAGCTGAGGTTTTCGATACCGTAGCTTCCAAGGATGCCGCCTTCTTCGGTGAACAGGTAGTCAAACCATCTTACAAGGGTTACCGGGTCTTTGCACTGCGTCGTGATCGCAGCAATGTTGCCCTGGAACCTGTCAACCTGGATATATGTCTCGAGTCCTATCTCCCTTATATCGCCTTTGTTGAAAACGGGGCAGGGGATAGCGACAAGATCATATGTCGGATCTTCGGCTGAAAGCATAAGGTTCGTTTGCATAAAGTTGTATGCGACGTTCCATACACCGACCCTGCCGGTAAGCGTATATGACGTATCGTATGCCCTGGATCCG
>JAAYMG010000013.1 GCA_012521525.1 Clostridiales bacterium
CGATCACTAACAACGGCTCACTTGACCTCTCGATAAGCGAAATAACGCTGTCATCAGGTTCCTTCACGATAAGCGGCGGCGGGCCCGGGATCCTTGCTTCCGGTCAGTCGCGAGTGATCGATGTTACATTTGAACCATTACAGGCCAGTACCTCTTATTCAGGAACCATTACCGTAAAATCAAACGACCCGGATAACCCGGTTTATAGTATCAATCTGTCGGGGCGGTCGATAGGGGATAATGCTGATCTAGCGAGGCTTGATTTCAGCAATGGTGCAAGCTTGACTTACAGTCCTGAGGTTTACGAGCAGAGTCTGACTGTCGAACATGCAACAAAGTCTATCAAAATCACGCCGACAGCGGCGCATCAATTTGCAACGATCAGATTGGGATTCTTTGATAATATGAGTAATGTACAGAACGGACAACCGTCGTCAGACATACCGTTGGAAATCGGGCAAAACGAAATTGCCATCAATGTAACATCAGAAAATAAACTGTTGGGCAAAGGATACGGCGTGATTATTACACGCAAAGACTCACCGGATGCCAGCCTGTCGGGACTGGAAGTCAGCGCCGGGACATTATCTCCCGAGTTTTCTCCGGATATAACTGAATATACCCTGATCCTGCCTGATGGAGTTACAGAGTTTTCTCTGACCCCTACCGCCACTCCTATGGAAGCACTAGGTAACTCCACTATCAGTATAAACGGGGAAGTCGTGGCGAACGGACAACCCGAGTCACTGACAGCGGCAGTGGGTCTGAATACATATACGATTCATGTGTTAGCGCCTGATAATGAGTCATCCATGGATTACGTTGTCAATGTTTTGCGTCTTCCGGAGTTGAGGGGGATTTCGGTTGACCATGGTGAATTGGACAAGCCCTTCGATCCTTACGAATCGAACTATACTGTGGTGGTTCCAAACAGTGTATCCGATCTGACGATTACCCCGATATATGAAGACAGTTATGTGTGTGTCAACGGCGATCCTGCAGATGAAACCGGAAGCGTCAAAGTATGGTTTGGCACTGGTGAAAACACATATGATATAGGAGTTGTGTCTTTAGACGGAGAAACCGAGCGGACCTATACCTTGACCGTGACGCGACTTCCGGGATTGGGTGAGCTTTTTGTGGGAGACACCCAGGTTCATATATCGGAATACGAGTTCGAATACCGCGTAGAAGTAATTGACGCGGTAAGCTCGATCGTCTTCCGCGCACCTGAAGGAATGAGCGTTGAAATCACCGGACCATCATCTGAGGTTATATCCATTACAGAGGATGGCATAACAGAGGTTATCCCCTTTGCTGAAGGTTCAAACGGCAAGTATACAATAGAGCTTATCTCACCCCTTTGTGAAGAAACAACGGTGTACACTCTGGAGATCATCAGGCTTCCGAGGCTTGCGAGCCTTGAAATCTCCGGTGAATCGATAGAATTGCGTCCGGATGTGACGGAATATCTCAAAACCATTCCAAACTCCGTCGATAGCGTAACTATAAGTGTTTCAGCCAATGCAGGCTCTACTGCAGATCTTGTCGGCGGAGCAAACTTTCCAATCGAAGAAGATGAAGAAGTTGTAGGAAGATGGAACGCAAGTGAGCTGAGAATCGGTGGTTCTACTGTATATTTCACTGTGAGATCCGGTGACGGAGAAGCTGAATCTACTTATGCTATTGTCATTTATCGTTTACCCGGACTGTCATCATTAGCAGTCAGCGAGGGAACCTTGAGCCCGGCATTTGATGTTGATACCTATGAGTATACAGTGCATGTCGGAAGAGATGTTACCTCCGTTGAGCTTAGTGCGGCAGTTATTATTGATGAATACACTTATCTGCCACAGGGGCGTATTTTCGTCAGTGGCGAGGAAGGATATGGCGGTACATATGAAGGCGAAATACCTCTTTCATACGGCGACAATATTATCCCTATTCGTGTGGTGACGGATGAGTTTTATAATGTAGCAGCCGTTTATAATGTCAACATAATACGCGAGGAACCTGAAGCCGGTACGATTTCGGTCAATACCGCGGTCTTTGATATGTACGAGAGCGCTTCAAACCATAAGGATGTAAGCGTAACGGTAACCATAATGTCAGAAGAAAACCCGCTCGTTGCCTTGAAGAATGGCAGCAGTGTGCTTGTTGAGGATACGCATTATACAGTGTCCGGGGACACTTATACCATTAAGAAAGAATACCTTGCAACACTCTCGACAGGTAATACCAGCATCACGTTCGATTTTGAGTACGGCGAAGACCCGGTACTTGATATAAACGTGACCGACTCAACATCGTCCGGAGGTGGTGAAGAAAAAGAGGACCCACCGTCCGGTGGCAATAACGGCGGGGGTATACCAACGACACCAGGCAATCAAACCGGTGGCAACTATCAAGCTCATGTATCAGGTGGTGGAACTGCACCGATAACAGTTGACACAAACGCGGGTGCTGCAAATGTAATCCTTGAAACGCTTTCGGATACGCTCCTTAACGGAATTGATTTGGTGGTCGAAGTTGAAGCAATTCCCGGAGTAAGCTGCTATACAGCAAACATACCGTCTTCGGCGCTTTCTTCGGACGGCGGGTCATTGACGCTGAACACCGAAATCGGCAGCATGACCATCCCGGGCAATATGCTTTCGGGGACCGGACTTGAGGGAAATGTGGGCGTGACGATAGATACGGTCGATCTGTCCTCGCTTCCGGAGAGTGTTCGAGCCGATGTCGGGGACAGACCGATCATCCAGCTTACACTGACGCTGGACGGTACACGGACCGAGTGGAACAATCCTGCTGCTCTTGTGACGGTTTCCATACCTTACACACCGACGGCGTCGGAGCTGGAAAATCCGGAAGGTATCGTTGTTTGGTACATCGACGGAAACGGCAACATAGTTTCTGTGCCGAACGGGCGTTACGATCCGACTACGGGAACCGTAACATTCAGCACGACCCACTTCAGCTACTATGCCGTTGGATTTGCACAGGTGAGCTTCGACGATGTGGCCGCGAATGCCTGGTATCACAAGGCCGTGAGTTTTGTGGCAGCCAGGGGCATTGCGAATGGTACGGGACAAGGCCAGTTCAGTCCTAATGCAAAACTTACGCGCAGCATGCTGGTCGCTATACTCTATCGACTGGAGAATGAGCCTGATAATAGCTATGCCAGTTTGTTTAGAGATGTTGCGTCGGGCCTCTGGTATTCCGATGCTGTAGCTTGGGCGTATAATAACGGAATAGTTTCGGGTTATGGCGACGGGCGCTTTGGTCCCAACGACAGCATCACCCGTGAGCAGATGGCCCTAATGCTTTATAACTATGCAAAGTGCAAAGGATATGATATAACCGCATCGATAGATCTCAACGTATATAAAGACAGAGATAATATCTCCGGTTGGGCTGAAGCCGCGATGAAGTGGGCGGTCGCCAACGGCCTTATCAGGGGCAGGGGAGACGGTACACTTGATCCTACCGGCACCGCGGCACGTGCCGAAGTGGCCGAAATCCTTATGCGTTTTATGTTTGTCAATTGACCACGGGCGACCAAGGGGACGGTTCTTTTGGCTGGAAAGCGAAACTCTCTTACCAGTCAGGGTGACCATGGGGACGGTTCTTTTGGCTTATGTTTAATTGAGGGGACGGTTTATTCGGCTGACAAGTGAGACTTACTTGCCGACCAGGGGAACCGTCCCTCTTGGCGCTCAAGCCAAAAGAACCGTCCCTTTGGCACCAAGCTTGCTTGTCAGCCAAAAGAACCGTCCCCCTGGTTGACCATTGCATTCGCTTGGCGGGTTAGTGTTTGTAGAACAAGAAGTTATTGATTGATGATGATATAAAGATATAATTGAACCATAAGGTAAATCACGGTAAAGCAGGAAAGGAGAAAACGTGCGTAAAGATCTGATACTGATTGCATCTGTAGACAGGAACTGGGGGATCGGAAAGGAAAACGAGCTTTTGAAACCGATACCTGAGGATCTGAAGCGTTTTGCAAAGCTCACAAGAGGGAATCTGATAATTGTCGGTCGCAAGACACTGGAAACATTTCCGAACAAAAAGCCCTTGCCGGATAGAGTTAATATAGTCCTGACAAGGAATGAAAGTTATTATTGTGAAGGCGCTGTTGTCGTTCACGATCTGGACAGCTTGTTTTCGGCTATCAAGGATTATGCAGGTACGATATATGTATGCGGTGGCGAATCGGTATACCGTCAGTTGTTGCCGTATTGCAGCAAGGCATTTATAACCAGGATAGATGAATCATATGATGCAGATAAGCACCTCGAAAACCTCGACGAGTCACCGGATTGGGTCTTGACAGGGCAAGGACAGTGGCAGGAAAGCAAAGCCAGTGTGCTGTTCAGGTATGATGAGTTTGATAGAAAAAGCTAAAAGATGAAGATCAATCATTGACGACTGGAAGTGTTATAATGCGTAAATGTTGAAACGTGTGCTGATTGCAATGCCCGTTATAGCACTCCTGGTTATTGCCTTTATATATGCATTATCATCACATAGCTTACCTATCAGACCATTAACAACGGAGGAGCTATTGGACATCAGGGCAAAGTATGATATGAAGACGCACGAATATATAATCAGTAAGTATCCCGAGTTTGCGATGGCATCATACACCGTTTTTTATTCAGTACATGATTTGTTTGATCATTCCTCAGCAATCGTCCGGGCGGAATATGTCGGAGAAGGCAAAATAGAGGGGAAGGGAAACGGGAGATTCAAGATATAGGGCAAGTTCATTGATGACACTGCGTACTATGTCGAGACATTTTATCGGATAAAGGATATCTTAAAGGAAAAGATTCTGAAAGAGTCAGCAAACACATTACATACGACGGTGACGACAGAATAATAACTGTATTGAAATATATAGGCTTTGGTTCGAAAGCAGATAGAGCACGGCTCACAGAAAAAGAGGATTGTGATTATTTATTGCTGATCAATGCAGGTGACGATTACTTATACATCAAGCATCTTGACGGCATAAACAGGATCGATGATGGCGGCAATATTAACTGGGAGACGGAAGCGATAAAGGAAGCTGCAAAGCTTGAAAATGTCACAAAACTAAGTGCAGTGAAGAAACTGGCAAAGCGTCAATGACAATTGTTTCTTTTCACTGTCAGGTTGATTGGCGACAACACGCTCTGCTATAGCGTGAGCGGGCTAAGAGTTGTATCTTTTGCGGTGAGCAAGAACTGTGTTTGTAAGTTTGTCCATTTTGCTTTGGGTGATAGGATTTTTAACTTATGAATTTTGTGAGACGGTATTGACATATAAGCTACTACTGAATATAATTCAATAGTAGATAACGAATCCTACTGATTATAGCAGAGGAGGAAGTGTGTGAATATTCAATATAAAAAGGGCGTGCTTGAACTCTGCGTATTGTCTCTGCTGAAAAAGCACGATTGCTATGGATATGAAATATCGGAATACTTGTCGACACACATAGACATAGCAGACGGTACGGTTTACCCGATCCTCAGGAAGTTAAAAAGCGAAGGCATTTTAACGACATATATGCAGGAAGAAAGCGGGGGGCCTCCGCGCAAGTACTATTCGCTTACAAAACTTGGGCGCGAGGTATATGAAAAAGAACGCGCGGAATATCTGGACTTCGCTAAAAAGGTTGAAGCGTTACTGGAGGATGATAGCGATGACTAAAAATGAATTTCTTTCAAAACTGGCTGATGAACTTAGAAATAATAATGTCTCTGACGCTGATGAGATCATAAGCGAGTACGAACAGCACTTTGCCTTTAAAATGGCAGACGGTTTTTCCGAAGAAGAGATCGCAGCAAAGCTGGGTGATCCTGCCGCTGTAGCTGCCCAGTTTGAGAGCGATGCTGATAGCAGGAAGAGCGGCGGCGGTGGCAGGAAAGCGATCACAGTCATCGGGCTTTGCTTCATTGACATTTTCGCAGGCGCATTCTTTGCTCTCCTTTTTGCCTGGGAACTGGTAATGATAGCTTTTTCTGTCTGCAGTGCAGTGGTCTCGGTATGCTTGTTTGTAAATATCAGTCCCTGGGCAATAATTCCACCCATGCCCCCGCTGCCTGGAGTAGTGTTCGGTGTTTCAATGGCTTCACTTTCCGTACTTTCGGTCACGGGGAGTATCTATTTTGCCGCATTAATACGCCAGCTGATGCGCTCATATGGACGCTTCCATCAGAACTCGATTGCGATCGCTTCAGGCAAAGCAGTGCTTCCATCCCTGAGAG
>JAAYMG010000098.1 GCA_012521525.1 Clostridiales bacterium
GAATAAGCAAGTACTACTTTCTTTATATCTTTGCTCATAATGCCCTCCTCAAAGATACAGGTTTTCGCTGCGGTCGGAATAGACGCCCGCCTGCGAAGTATGTGAAATTGACAAGTTTAATGATTGACATGATGTGTCCAGACTGTGGCTTTCTGTAAATAATATAGCATCGAATGTATAATTATGCAATAGATTCTTTGAAATTTGTATAATTTACCCTTAGTGAAGCAGATAATTTGCATATTATGTGCATAATAACACATATAAAACCCGTTCAACGTCTTCAGCGACAGTGAACGGGTATTATTACATTTCTATTTTTGATATTAAGAAGTCTGTAATATTTACAGGATTATATACAGAAGTCTATATTTCATCATTTACAGAAGATATGTTTTCCGATCGTGATAACCTGCGGTCTTGACCAGATCCACTTGCTCGTTGCCGTCGACGGATTGAAATAGTATATGCAGCCGTTGGTGGGGTCCCAGCCGTTAAGAGCGTCAGCGGCCGCTCTATATGCCGATTCCACGACCGGTTCGTTGAACTGGCCGTCCACGATGGCAGTAAATGCTCCCGGCTGGTAGATCACACCTGACAGAGTATTCGGAAAGGAAGGATGTTTGACACGGTTCATAATGACCGCACCGACTGCTACCTGGCCTTTATAAGGCTCACCTCGTGCTTCCGCGGATATTATGCGTGCAAGAAGGTAATAGTTGTTGTCGTAGGAAGCGCTGTTGCCGCCGCCGGTTGCGTGATGCTGCAGCCCTAAATATTTCAGTGTCACCGGGCCGCATATGCCGTCGGCCTTGATGCCCACGCTCCTCTGAAAGGACTTGACGGCCGCCGTGGTCTGCGGGCCGTAGATCCCGTCGATCGCGCCTTTGTAATGCCCGGTTCGCTGAAGGACCTTTTGGATGTCCCGCACGGCCTGCCCGCGCGAACCTTGCTTATAAACTGCCGCGGAGGCATTTTGGGCAAAAAGGATCAGGGCGATGTTCAGTATAAATATCAGCAGCAGAGCCGATATCAGCTTGACTTTTGCATTATTGATGCGGAGCTTTTTCCTGCTCACATCCTGCATGCTATCCCTCCTTTTCAGGACACTTATAGTGTTTTATGTCTTTTTGGCAAATATGCGGCGGGGCAGTTAGCATTTTTTTCTTTTATAATAAATTAAGTTTTACAGCAATCAATTTGCTTGACAGTAAAGATGGATACAATTAGAATAGTAGAAAGGACATTTTTTTTGTTTGTTAACGGTGTACGCGAGCGCCGTTTTGACGACAATTGTCTGCCAAAGGATATAAATCTGACATTGTTTTATACCTAAGGTGTTATATGAGAAATTTCACGGAGGTGTTTTATAGGACACGATGATTATTAACAACCTAGTCCTTGCCGCCGGAATCAGTGCGTTGGATATAATCATTCCCGTAGCTGCCGCAGTCGTCACCGGAGTTTTATGCTTCATAGCGGGCATCGCATTCCGCAAGAACGTGGCAGAAAAGGAAATCGGAAGTGCTGAGGAAGAAGCAAAGAGGATAATAAACGAATCGATCAAGAATGCTGAGAATAAAAAACGCGAATCACTGCTGGAGGTAAAGGAAGAGATCCACAGAGCCCGGCTCGAATATGAGCGGGAGGAAAAAGCAAGAAGACAGGACCTGCAAAAGCAGGAAAGGCGACTGGCTCAGAAGGAAGAGAATCTGGACCGCAAGACGGAGCAGCTTGAAAAGAAGGAAGAGATCCTCAACGAAAAGATCCGGAAAAACGAAGAGATGCAGCAGAAACTCCAGGAACTTATAAACGAGCAGACACAATTGCTTGAAAGCATCTCGAGGTTCTCGACTGAAGAAGCGAAGAACTATCTGCTCAATCAGCTTGAAGCGGAGGTAGTGCACGAGAAGGCTGCAAAACTCAGGGAGCTTGAGGCCCGGTATAAGGAAGATGCGGAAGAGATCGCCCAGAATATAATCTCGCTCGCGATCCAAAAGTGTGCGGCTGACCATGTTGCGGAAGCCGCCGTGTCGGTGGTCCCGATACCGTCCGACGATATGAAGGGAAGGATCATCGGCCGTGAAGGGCGCAATATCCGTACTTTTGAAACCATGACCGGAGTCGACCTCATCATTGACGATACTCCCGAAGCCATTACGCTGTCGGCATTCGATCCCGTCCGCAGAGAGATCGCGCGTATAGCACTGGAGAAGCTGATAGTTGACGGACGCATTCACCCTGCCAGAATAGAGGAAATGGTGGAAAAGGCCACTAAAGAGGTCGAACAGACGATCAAGAAGGAGGGTGAGCGGGCCGCTTTCGAGACGAATATACACAACCTGCATCCCGAGATCATAAAGCTGCTTGGACGCCTGAAATTCCGCACGAGTTACGGACAGAACGTGCTTATGCATTCGATAGAAGTGAGTCACATAGCCGGACTGCTGGCCGCAGAAATCGGGGCGGATGTCTCCCTGGCAAAACGTGCAGGTCTCCTTCACGACATAGGTAAAGCTGTCGACCACGAAATGGAAGGGTCCCACGTCCAGATCGGCGTGGAGCTTGCCAGAAAGTATAAGGAGAGCCCGGCTGTTATCCACGCCATACAAGCCCATCACGGAGATGTCGAACCCCAGTCGATCATCGCCTGTCTGGTCCAGGCTGCGGACGCCGTATCGGCCGCAAGGCCCGGTGCCCGCCGGGAGAATATCGAGACCTATATCAAACGTCTGGAGAAACTGGAGGAAATCGCAAACACCTATCCCGGTGTACAGAATTCTTATGCTGTACAAGCGGGCAGGGAAATCCGGATCATGGCCAATCCCAGCGAGATTTCCGACGATGAGATGGTCCTGCTTGCCCGCAACCTCTCGAAAAAGATCGAGAGTGAGCTTGAATATCCCGGACAGATCAAGGTGCATGTCATTCGCGAGACACGCGCTATCGAATACGCTAAATAGTATCTCAGCAACAACAGGGATGCATGAAGGCATTTTATGTTTTTCATGTGTCCCTTATTTGACATCGGCAAACCGGCTGCAAAATATCGGAACGCATTGATACGAAGACGTTCGGAAAAATAAAAGAACGCATGGGAGACTCAGACGATGAAAAGAAATGTGCGGATGCTGGCGACCAGCGGTTTACTCATAGCTTTGGACATAGTATGTACACGGTTTCTTTCCTTTTATACTCCGGGAAACGTGGACCGGATAAGCCTTCAGTTTGTCCCAAACGCCCTGGCGGGTTTTATCTTCGGGCCGTATTGGGCGATGGTTATAGCCGTAGCCGGGGACATAGCCGGCATGCTGATAAATTCAGGCGGAATGATGTTCATGCCGCTGATAACGCTTGCTTGTGCAGCCCGCGGTCTAATATATGGCTTGTTCCTTCATAAAAGAACCATCACTGTAGTCAGATGTGTACTGGCTGTCGCAATGGTTACCGCTGTCGTCGAACTCGGAATAATGCCTTTAGCACTGTCGATATTGTATGGTAAGGCATGGAGCGCAATAGTAGTTGCCAAACTTATCACCCGGTTGATAACGATCCCTGTTTACGGTTTTGTACTCTTCAGTGTGATCAAAGCCATGCAACGGGCCGGTATACCGAATATGTTCCAGGTCGGCAGAGCGGGGAAATGAACGAAGAAGCAGGGCCTTGAACCGCAAAACGAAAAAAGATCACAAAAGGCCAACTTGCTCATTTGTTGACGCGACATTATCAAGTTGGCCTATGATTATAAAAGCAGGTCATATCAAAAAAGAGGTGGTTGCTCACCACCTCTTTTTTTCATTCGCTATTCAAGAATGCCTGACTGTTCCGATCAGTAGGCGATACCCCAGTATACCATATGCTTTGCAGGTTTTCCGCAGATAGCACAGTTGTCGCCTAAATGCTCCTGTTCAAATGGTATGCACCTGGAGGTCATGCCAGCCTCTTCCTTGACCCGGTCTTCACAGGCCCGGTCTCCGCACCACATCATCTTTATGAACCCGGCCTTTTCGCCTATGATTTCTTTTGTCTCGTCAAGGGTATGAGCGGTATAAGTGTGGTTTATGAGATTCTCCTTTGCGCGCTCGTACATGCCCTTCTGGGTCTCTTCCAGGAGCTCCTTTATACGGGAAGCGAGGTTCTCGAAGGGTATCTGTTCCTTTGCCCGGTTGTCGCGTCGAACAGCGACGCACTGTCCGTTCTCAATATCGCGGGGACCAACTTCGATTCGGAGCGGTACGCCCTTCATCTCATATTCGCTGAACTTCCATCCGGGGGATTGATCTGAAAAATCAGCCTTAGCCCTGATCCCGGCTTTCTGCAGCGCTTCAAGCAACTCGGAGACCTTCTCGTTGACTCCGGGTTTGTGGGACGCGATCGGGATGAGGACTACTTGTATCGGGGCTACCTTTGGCGGGAGCATCAGTCCGGAGTCGTCTCCGTGTGTCATGATGATACCGCCGATGATGCGTGTGGAAACGCCCCAGGAAGTCTGGTAGGGGACCTGGAGAGTGTTGTCGCGCCCGGTAAACTGAATGCCGAATGCACGGGCAAACCCGTTGCCGAAATAATGGGACGTGCCTGCCTGGAGGGCTTTCGCGTCATGCATCATGCACTCGATCGTATATGTCGCTTCGGCCCCGGCAAACTTTTCCTTGTCCGTTTTCCTGCCCTTGACGACCGGCATCGCAAGGAAGTTTTCGCACAGGTCGGCATAGATGTCAAGCATGCGCATCGTTTCCTCGATAGCCTCTTCGGAGGTCTCATGCAGGGTATGGCCTTCCTGCCACAGGAATTCACGGTGGCGCAGGAACGGGCGGGTGCTTTTCTCCCAGCGCAGGACCGAACACCACTGGTTATACAACTTAGGAAGATCACGATATGAATGAACGATATGAGAGTAGTGCTCACAGAAGAGGGTCTCGGACGTAGGCCTGATGCAGAGCCTTTCCTGCAGCTTTTCGGAGCCGCCGTGAGTTACCCATGCCACTTCGGGTGCGAAACCTTCTATGTGGTCCTTTTCTTTCTGAAGAAGACTTTCAGGGATCAGAAGGGGCATATATACATTCTCGTGGCCGGTCTCTTTGAATCTTGAGTCCAGCTCTTTCTGGATGTTTTCCCAGATCGAGTAAGCATATGGTCGAAGGATCACCAGCCCTTTTACCGATGAGTAGTCGATGAGCTCCGCCTTTTTTACGACATCGGTATACCACTGGGCGAAATCGACCTCCATTGAGGTGATTTCTTCTACAAATTTCTTTTCCTTCGCCATAATAATACTCCCTTCAGTATAATATCAAAATATAATACGATCAGTATTTAACCAGGCCATGATTTTTCAACAAATAGGCATGTTTTTTGAAAAGTTTTTAACGCAGGAGTTATAAACGTTAAATGTATTTTAGGTTAGACTATTTGATATATAAGTATTGATTTCGCATTTTGTTATTATAGATAACTTATATTATATATAACCAGAGATAAATCTAACCAGAGTAATAACTATTGAAACATCCCTTCGATACGACGGACTGCATCCTCCAGCCAATCTCCCTCAAAAAGCTCGATCAGCCCCTCGTCACTGTTTCTTGCGAGCGTCGGATCGACCGGGATCCTGGCAAGTATATCAAGTCCGAAATCTTCTGCGGTCTTTTCCAGCCTGCTGTCACCGAAAAGCGGGATCTTCTTGCCGCAGTCCGGGCAAAGGGCGTAGCTCATGTTCTCAATGATACCCAAAAGGGGGATATCCATCATCTTCGCCATGTTGACAGCTTTGCCTACTATCATCGAAACGAGCTCCTGCGGAGAAGTGACGACGATGATGCCGTCCACGGGTATCGATTGGAATATAGTCAGAGGTACATCTCCGGTTCCGGGGGGCATATCGACAAACAGGAAATCAACGTCCTCCCAAATGACGTCGGTCCAAAACTGCCTGACCACACCGGCTATGACAGGGCCGCGCCATATGACGGGGGATGTTTCGTTCTCAAGAAGCAGGTTTACCGACATTATGTCGATACCGGTCTTCGTCCTTACCGGAAGGAGGGCAGAATCGGTCACTCCGGCCTTTTGACGCAGACCAAACATTTTTGGTATCGACGGGCCGGTGACATCGGCGTCAAGTATCGCGGTGCGATACCCCAGGCGATTGAGCGAAACAGCCATCAAAGCCGATACCATGGATTTTCCGACTCCGCCTTTGCCGCTGACGACCCCGATCACCTTCCTTATCATGCTTTGCGGATGCGGCTGTTCCAGAAAATCTGCCGGACCGGCATTACGGGAAGGGCATTGTTCACCGCATGATGAGCAGTCATGTGTGCAATTTTCAAAATCGGACAAAAAAATCATCCCCCAATATTTCAGGCGTACCGAAAGTACGACAATCAATCATAAATGAGATAAAAAAATGATCCTCAAATTCATAAACAGATTATAGTTACCTTTGAATTTATTGTCAAGGAAAACCCGGTAAACAGGCGTTGCATATTCAGAAAGCCATTTTTTTATGATCTAATAAGAGCTAATATAGAGAATAAGGGGCTCTGTTGGCATATGCCGGTACAGAGCCCTCAACATCAAGATCCAGCTTTTCTTTCAATGTCATCGAATTAACGACATCGAAACGTTCTTCACGTCTTTTCACACTTTTCTATCGGTTCCAATATCATTTGTTCTCTGTATCGTCTGTCCTGGGGGAAGCAGCTCTTCTTTTCTGTTTTCTGCGTATCGTTATCCTTGCGATGGCAAATACTGCTGCGCCTATTAAGGCCAACATGATCAAAACAGGGGAGCTGCCGATTATCCATACGACAATATCTTCGCAAGTCGTGATCACGCGTTTGAGCGTAGCGTTGAATTTCGTCGCGATCCTCTCTCCTACGGATTCAGGTCTGGCGGGTGTCGCCGTGTAGTCCAAAACTTCTCTCATATACACGTTTATTGTGCTGTAGGAGATCAGCTCATCATATTTTCTGAGAGTTCCGGTAAGGGTCTCTATATCATAACGGACATTTGCAAGTTCGTTTTCCAGCTGCAGGATATATTGAAGCTCGTCTTTATATTCTACAGAACTTGTTTTCTCAAGCATCTCGAGCAGACGCTCTTCCTTGATTTCAAGGACACGCAGCCTCGCTTCCGTGTCAATATATTCCGAAGTCACATCCTGTGCATTCGTCGAGGATGTGATGACTGTCGCCACATTGCCGCTGCTTTGCATGAACAACTGGAAGTTCTCGCTGGGTATCCTTATTGTATATCTCGCGCTGCGAAGGCGAGGTTCGCCGCGGGTATTGCGTCCCTCTCCCGTGATCGTCGAAGACTGGACGAAACCGCCGCATTCGCTTATAAGGTCATAAAGGGCCTCGACAGCCGAATCAAACTCGGTCGTTTCGAAGGAGATCTCTCCGGTCCAGATCATTTTGCGCGCAGGGTCTACAACAAGACCACCTATCGGGTTTGCCGATTCTCCGGACGGTGCATCACCTTTTGATCCGGCGTTCGAAGTCCAGTCGGTGTCATGACCAGCGCCGGGTTCCATCGGAGGAACGGCCATGTCAGCTGTGCTTTCCGACTTGCGGCCGATTGAACTGGCACAACCGAAAAGCACCGCCAGGGAGAGAACCAACGCGATAAGCAGAAATGATTTTTTCATTTTTTCCTCCTGTCCAAGTCAGCGCGTGTTGACTTATAATGTATTGTGTTCCGGAACAAGATACAACTTAAGGACCGGGCTGAACTTTTGTCCCTGTGTCTAGGTTAGACTTACGTATCACAGGATTGTTCCCGGTTTTGATGCCTCTGAATCCGAATGCACGCGGCAGTAAAATACGCTTTATTACATAGACAGGCGGCGTGTTCGTTTTCATCATTCTGTTTTCCAAAGCCAGGAAGTAGCGATAAACGATATCGGTCTCCGTATCAGTGGGTTCCTTGCCGCTGTAGTAAGACCTCATTACGATCCTGACAAGCTGGTCGAAGGTGCAGACTTTGCAGTCAATAAGTTTGCCGATCCGCGCAGATAATGCGAAGGCTGTTTCACCGGGCCTTCTTTCGAATATCCTGTCCTGCTGGACGAGCAGATCCAAAACGGACCTCCACCAGATCTCGATCGCATTTCTCCTGCCGTACTTCGCGACCAGGATACGGCTGCTATATCTAATACGGTGAGCAATAATCAACAGTGCGTTTACAACTAGTATTAGGAGAATGGCGATCAACCAACCTGCCCAGGACGGGAGATCATGTCTTTCTTCCTTCGGAGTCCCCTCAACATTACTCTCAGCGGGTGTCGGCTCAGGTGTAGGCATTTCAGGGCTGCCCGTTCCCACCGGGGGCGGCGGGGGACTGGTGCTCGGCTGGCCGATAGGAGTCGCGTCAAACGGGATCCATCCGATCCCTTCAAAGTATAATTCTGCCCATGCATGCGCCCGCTCGCCGGTGACGGTATAGACAAAATCCTCGTGCGGAGCGTTTGTCAGCAAAAATCCCTCACAGTAACGGGCGGGGATCCCGGCTGTCCTTGCAAGCACGGCCATCGCCGAAGCATAATATGTGCAGTATCCCATGCGTGTCTTAAGGAAGTATTCAACGAAATCGCTGTCTTTCGGCACTTCCGGAGGGTTCAGCGTGTAAGTAAAATTCTCTGTGAGATATTCCTTGATTGCAATGGCTTGCATGAATTTCGAATCACTTCCTGCAGACTGGGCAAGCTTGTTGCCCAAGGCCCAGACGTATGCAGGTAGTGAATCAGGAAGCTGAAGGTACAGTTCGCTGATTTTCTTCATTTTCTCTTCCGGTTCTTTTTTTACGGTCTTTTCAAGCCCGGCAATATATTCGATCGTAGCCGTTGAAAAGGGAGCGATCTGCTGCGCTTCAACTGTGTAGCGGTCGAGGAAGTCGAGCCGCCTTTTTGGGAAAAGCTCGCCCAGCTCATTGAAATAGGGCACAAAGGTTTTTTCGGAAGAAGTGATGCTCTTAGGCCTTGTTGGAGAAAAAATCGTATACAGGTTCTGATAATGTATGATCTTAAGCCTTACCGTCCTGTACAGCAGGCCGGATTTGTCGGCAAGAAGATCGGGATCGGGCCGTTCGAGGTCGAAAACGTCATTGCGCTTCGAAGCCCACATAGGGCTGTTGTATCGATATGAACCGGTCTCGCCGAGGTTCTGCCACCCTCTACCGGTATAATAGCTCTTTGCAGATCCCTTCAAAAGGGACGGAGAAATACCCTCGACTATAAGGGCTGTCTCATCGGACAGCGTTACAGGTCCGCCCAATTCGCTCGTACTTGTGTAACCGAAAGATGAAATCGAAAAGCTGTACTTCTTGCGGGTAAACCCGGAAAACTGCCCCACATAATCGACCACGTCGTCAAGCAGGTTTTCTACCTGCCTGATCCGGAGGTTGTCAGCCTTTTCAGGAAGGATCATTCCGGTAAGAAGAGCGGCCAAAAGGGCGAGAGGCAACAGCAAAACCGTGATGACCGTGGCATTGGGGACTTTTACCGTCCGGTTTTCCGCCTTTACCGTCTCACCTTCGGAAAACAGCTCATCCTCTTCGGAATAATCGGTTTCGACATCCGACATGTCCCGCAGATAAAGTTTGCGTGCAAATGAATATGCGTAAACTGCGGCTATTGCAGAGGCGGAGAAGGCCATCGGGACAAAAATGTTGCGGTGACCCAATGACCACTCGGTCACGAATACGGCTGCCGAGACTATAACCATTGACGGGCAGCCGCGCAGTTTGGATGCCGATATCAAAGAAAACAGCATCGGCAGTGCGATAAAAATCAGGGCAAGCGGCAGGTGATATCTGACCTGCAGCTCGCCGAGACCGCGCAAAAATACGAATACCTCTTTGGCAAAAGGCATTATTTCGTCAAATATCACAGACAAGGCATCATTACTGCGGAAAACCAGATACGCATAAACTGCAGCACCGACAAAAGTGGCAATAACGGTCCACTTATTATAAAAGACGAGTGTCAATATTAGAAGAAGTGCCGCGGTGTAGAGAAAAGCATCAAGTCCGTTTACCTGAAGCCTGTGAGTTATGATCAGGGAAACGGAAAGACCAAAAGTGTATAATAACGAAACCAGATAGCCTGCCGCGCGAAATGACAGGCGCTGCCTTGCAGTCATAATTCCACTCCCCCCAACTGCAGGGATACGTCTTCGCCGGGGAGCAAGGTAAAAGTACGTATACCTCTGAGCGATAATTCACCAAGCATTTTGATTAGTTCCTTGTTTGGGGTGTTGTCTTTAAGGACAGAGACCAGCGTGATCCTGCAGTCGTTATCGGCCATTGTGACCAGCACCTCAAACAATTCATTTGTCGGGGTCTGGGTCACAAGGATCAGGCTGCCCAGATTTCCGAGGCTGTTCTTTTCCAGCTTGATCGCCGAGGCAATGCTTATGTCACCGCGGAACTTGATTTTGGCCATCAGCTCATGAAAAGCCGGGAAGTGTACCGGAGACGAACCTGCCAGCTCTGTCCGCGAATCGGAATACACTATCATCCTTGTGGGATGGTAGTCATCTGTCAGCCTTTTGCAGAAGGCAGTGGCGCACTCGGCAATAGTGTCTTCGAATCGGGCCGCTTCCTCTCCGGTAAGGCCGTGCTGCGTGCAGTCAACGAGCACGACGCTGTCCGAGACGAGTGTGCCTTCGAACTCTTTTACAAGATACTTTTGATGGCGTGCCGAAAGTTTCCAGTGCATCCGCTTCAAAGGATCACCTTCCCGGTAATCGCGTATTTCGGCAATCGATGTAAGCTCTTCAGAGCGGGAATAGGGGGATTCCTGCGCCCCTTCCTGTTCGCGGTTTACAAGGAAACCGGGAGCGATCTGCCTGATCCTCGGGTAGATCAGCAAATCGATCGGCTTGTTGTGGAATACGGAGAAGGGTATGGAAATGGTGATGAGGCCGAAAAGGTCGGTGGCCTCTATCGATGTAAATCCGATCGGATATTCTCCGCGGTAATCACAATCTATCTGCGCCTCAAAGATCTCTTTCCTTTTCGGAAGCAGCGATGCCGAAAGGCTGGACTCCTTACCGGTGTACATCGACTGGGGCGTACTGTAGCGGACAGTCAGATGAGCGAACGGCAGGATCGACTCGTTGTGGAGTTCCAGCCTGAGCGTCACGGTTTCTCCCCTCACGGTCCTTTCGGGGGTGACCGATTGGTAATACCGGATCAGGGAAAAGGTGGTCAGAAGATTTATAATCGAAATAAACAGCATGGACAGCTGAAAGTAAACGATCCACAGAAAAATGGGTTCGCCGGAGTAAAACAGGGCAAAAAAGGAAAGAACGGCCAACCCGAAAAAAGCAATCCTCCGGCTTCTCATAGCGAATCGGGGATCCTTACCATATTGGTAATGTTCCTGAGGACCCGAACGGCAGTCATGTCCTTCAGCTTGGCCTCGGGCCTGAGCACCAGCCGGTGCGCAAGGACATGCGGCGTCATGAAAAGTACATCGTCCGGGGTCACATAGTCGTATCCGTGTATATAAGCCCAGGCTTTGGCGCCCTGCATAAGCGCTATCGCACCCCTGGGGCTTGCGCCGAGAAGGAGATCAGTATTTGAGCGGGTCTGAGCTACGATCAGAGCTATATATTCCTTTATTGCTTCGGAACATACGACCCTGTCAACTTCGTCCTGCATCGACAATATCTCTTCCGCGGTCACGACAGGCTGAAGTTCTCCGATCGGAGAAGGAACACCGTCGTGGCGGTTGAGTATGTTTATCTCATCGCGGATTCCCGGATATCCGAGGGAGATCTTAATAAAGAAACGGTCCAGCTGGGCCTCGGGAAGTGGGAATGTTCCGACATGTTCGATGGGGTTCTGTGTGGCAAGGACAACAAAAGGTTTAGGCAGCTCGTATGTGTTGGCGTCGATCGTGACCTGGCCTTCCTGCATGGCTTCAAGCAGACTTGACTGGGTCTTCGGGGAAGTGCGGTTTATCTCGTCTGCCAGGACGATCTGGTGCATTATCGCACCCTTCCTGAATTTCAGCTCACCCGTCGTGATATCCACCATTGTAAAACCGGTCACATCCGACGGCATTACGTCGGGAGTAAACTGGATCCTCTGGAAAGAGCAGCCGATCGACGCAGCCAGGGCACGGACCAAAGTTGTCTTTCCGATTCCGGGGACGTCTTCTATCAAAACATGGCCTCGACTTAAAACAGCTGCGATCACAAGTTCAATGATCTCGCTTTTGCATATCAGCACTTTTTCGATGTTTTCCCTTATCTTGACGATCTTTTCACGTGCCATTATGTGTCCCCCTACAATAATTTCACCATTTTTGGCAATATAAGTATTGCATAATTTAAGCAAAATGGCAAGCGTGGAATGACCATATTTTATCACTTTCACATGTTATAAAATGTCATGAAATCAAAAAATTTGTTGTTATTGATATGAGCGGATGCTATAATACACTGAGATAAAAGCATGATCTTAGTGATAACGCATATGAGGGAAAGCCATGCAACTATACTTATTGCTCCTTTGCGGAGCTATTGTGTTCATATTGATAACCATCCTTTTTCGGGCTGCAAGGATCGCCGACAGAAGCGTGCCCAAAGAGGGTCCCGAAATCGACAGCAGGATCTCCCGCCGTGCCGCGGAATCGCTTTCCGCAATGATCAAATATCCGACTGTGTCATCTGCCGAAGCCAGGAGCCAGACCAGGTACCGCGGTGATGCTTTTGCGCGGCTGGTAAGCTATATTCGCGCGCGTTATCCGAACATATTCAGGACGATGATGGCCGAGGATCTGAACGGAAACCTCCTTCTTTCCTGGGCCGGCGAGGACGAGGACGCAGACCCCATGCTGTTCTGCGCAAATATGGATGTCATTTCTGCCGAAGGTGAGTGGGAATACCATCCTTTTTCGGGTGAAATCGCGGAAAACAAAGTCTGGGGAAGAGGAGCGATAGACAGCAAGGGGGTGCTCTGCTCCCTGCTTGAAGCTGTCGAGTCGCTTATATCGGAAGGGTTCCGCCCGATACGGGACGTATATATAGCGATCGTCAGGGACGCCGAATCGACCAATGACGGTGCGAGATTGATCGCCGACATACTTAGAAAGCGCGTGTTCAAATTTGCTGCTGTGTTTGCCAAAGGGAGATGTATTTCCAGAGACTTGCTTCCTGTCGGCAGAAACCAGGCGATCATCGGTGTTGCCGAAAAAGGCACGATGAAAATAAAGCTGACATCCAGGGAAAAGGGCGGTTCGATAAGCGAACCGTCAAGATACTCGGCGATAGGAAGGCTGAGCGAGGCTATCTGCAGGATAGAGTACCGTCCCCAGCCGATCAGGAGGTCGGAATTGCTGAGGGACATGATATCCGCATTTGCGCCGTACATGCCGTATTCGATGCGGGTTTATGCTTCAAATATGTGGCTGCTTGAGGGAAGGCTGTTGAAGCACCTTCAAAAATACAGGGAATTTTCATCTATGCTGAGAACGACTTTTGCGGTGACACGGTCAAGCGCGGGAACGGGAGAAAAGGTACTTCCGTCATCCGCTGAGGCGACCGTTTATGCCCGTGTCATCCACGGAGATTCAAGCTCAGACATTTACAGGTTTTTGACCGATCTGGTGGAGAGCGTCGGTGTGGAAGTCGAAGTCGAGGACGCCAATGAGGCTTCGGCAATATCCCCGTACAGAGGCAAGGATTATCTCAAACTCAGGAACGCGCTGAAGGAAAGCTTCGGAGACCTGATCGTCGCCCCGGGGGTGATCTCCGAGGACACGTCGGTTTCGCCGTTTACCCACAATGCGGAGGCGGTATATCGCATTACCCCGTTCGTACTTACCGAAGCGGAAAAGTCGACCATACAATGCAACAATGAAAGGATCGACATAGAATCGTTGGGCCGTGCGGTATTCTTCTATAAGAGGCTGATATCACTTACAGCAGGATAACCATGGGAGAATGTTGTATTCTTGCCACTTGTACCAGTTATTTTGACTATCATTTGCCCCCAAACGCGGTTATAATGAGGACAAATTTCGTTTGGGGGTAGTTTTTTTGACTAGCCAGATAATTGGGAATAACAAGCTAACCCTTTTTCTTTCAAATGACGAATTGGAAGATCTCGGTTTATGTAAGAAGTCCGCACAGGGCGTGGAAATGAAAAAAGTCGTTGTTGAGGCCATGCGCACCCTTGGAGTTGAATATTGCGGTGATATGGAGATCGAAATGTTCAACGGGAAGCAGGGCGTTTTGATTTTCGCAATGGTAGGTTTGGTTTCGGTAGTTCGCCACATAGTGTTTGATGACCTTGAGAATCTGATCGAGGCGGTCGGTACGCTCAATGAGCTCCCGCTCAAATCGAAGCTTACATACTGTTGGGACAAGTACTGGCTTGAAATCAGGGATTTCAACGAGATAGCCGAGAGGGTCTCTCTCTTGCTGGGAGAGTACGGGCAGCATGTGTCGCCCGAGGATTATCACGAAGGGGTCCTGGAGGAGTACGGAACTGTGATCGAAGAAGACGATGCTATCATGAAGTTTCGTCTTGCATTCCACAACTTGTCAAGATAGTGTGCAATACTTTTAAAATCAAAAATCGGCCATGAGAGCGCAAGTGCCATACATGCGATATCATGGCCGATTTTTTATTTGTCCGCCTTTGATTGCCTGACGGGTTGGATCATGATTCACTTTACTATTATTGCTGATATATACATTATAATTCGTTTCAATTTGCAGAAGGAGCACACTCCTGAAGGATTAATATTACATATACATTATAACTGTTATTTGAGTTAAGACATATGAACCATTATATGGACCCATAGTTTTATGGCTTATGGCTCTAGCGGCTGATATAAAAACTCAAGCCGTTAAGTTTCGATCATATCGCGATCACAAATAGCATAATGCTGCCAGATGTATACTATTTTTTTATAATTTTATAATTGCTCTATTATCATATATCATTATTTATTATCTTAATTAGTGTGCTATTGCCATTGTTGTTATTATTATCGTCTTTGCCATGGTCATCGGC
>JAAYMG010000099.1 GCA_012521525.1 Clostridiales bacterium
AAAAGACCTTGTATCATTAGCTTTGCTCATGATACAAGGTCTTTGATTCACAGGAAGTTGAAGCAATCTTCTGATTCAAGGAATGTGACTGGTATATCGGGCAAGAGAGAAGCAAGCCACTCTGCAAGATACTTCATGCCGCATTCTTCCGACTTGTGATGTCCGATGACGATCGCCGCTTTCTGAAGACCAAGTGCGAGAGCGTCTTTCCAAAAAGCACACATGATCAGTTCAGTGATGTCGCCCAGTATCAGGAGATCCAGATCGTGATCAAGCAAAAACTCCATCGGCATGTTCGGATTGCCGAGTCCCTGGCCGCCGCCGCCGACCAGCACACCGACCTTTGAAACCTTGAGATCGGGGTCTCCGATGACCCGTGGTACTCTGATATGCAGCCTTTCCTTGAGCAGTTCGACTATGCTCTTTACATCGGTTTCGGGGATCCTGAACTCATGGCAGTTCGGACCGGGAACGACATAATTTTCCCATCCCAGTTCTTTCATCCAGCCCATGTAAATGAGATCCGGCTTTTGATAGTGCATCCCGTCGTGGAAACGCCAGATATTTATACCGGATTTTTCGATCAGATCCCGTTTTGCTTCAGTGATCCTGTTCAGAGGCAAAGGCATGGTAAAATCCAGGCCGCCGCAATTGCTGGGCTCATGCGTGATTATCATGTCGATGCCCTGAGCCTGGGCTTTTTGGATCACGTCCATGGTAACCATGAATGTCGTGCCTATCTTATGTACTTCGTTTTCCGGGTCACCAAAATGCAGGACATCGCATGACGGTATTTCTTTCGGTGTATCACTGAAAGGCAGCTTTACGACAGATACTTCCGGCGATGGGGCAGCATTTTTTATCGCGGCGATGACATCCTTGACTTTCAACATTATCACCTCTTATGGATTGATCATGGAATAAGAATATCCTAATCTTACACAAGTGTCAAACGTTTTTACCAGGCAACCGTTGGCAAGATCGTTTCCGATGTCCTGAAAAATCCGGCAGACCGGCAGCAGGTCTTTTGACAGGTTTCTTTCGACCGGCAACATAAGCAAAAAACAGGATTATTGATAATAGACATTACAAACGATTGACAATCGAATATATTATAGTTTATTATGCAATTATGGGAGCAAATTTTGGACAGCTCGAATCACTATAGAAAGAAGGCTTGAGAAATGCCAGATTTTGGAAAATTGACTGAATATCTTGAAAGCCTGAATGAAAAGTATGGCGTTCCTGTTTGTGATATGATCGTATATCATAAACACCAGCCTGTATATCGCCACATGTGTGGGTACTCGGACGCAGAGAAAACGATTCCGGTAAGCAGCAGGGATATGTACTGGATCTACTCTGCGACTAAAGTCATTACATGCACTGCAGTCATGCAATTGATCGAACAGGGCAAGATAGGACTGTATGATGATGTCGACAAGTACTTGCCTGAGTTCGCGAACATGAATGTGGCTGATAACGGCACTATCAGACCCGCAAAACGAAAGATCAGGATTTTTGACCTTCTTACCATGCAAAGCGGATTGACCTATAATCTTAACACCGATGAAATAAAGCGTGTGTTGAGTGAAACTGGCAATAAAGCATCGACAAGGGAAATCGTACGTGCGATCGCTGCCGGTCCGCTTGCGTTCGACCCGTCAGAACGTTGGATGTACAGCCTGAGCCACGATGTCCTGGCGGCAGTTGTTGAGGTAGCTTCAGGAAAAAGGTTTAGCACATACTTAAAGGATTCCATCTTTGATCCGCTGGGAATGTCTGACATAACTTTCCGCATGTCTGAGGAACAGCGTGCAAGACTGTCAGCTCAATACAGATATGATTTCAATTCGAAGGAATTCGTCCTCACGAACGGAGAAAACATGTTTGTCGTCAGCGATGAATATGAAAGCGGAGGAGCGGGGATCGCATGCACCGTGGATGCCTATGGAATTTTCGTCGATGCGATGTGCAACAACGGTGTGGGCGCAAACGGAGCAAGGATCCTTTCAGGCGAATCTATCGAACAGATGCGGACTAACTGGCTGTCCGGACAAAGCCTTGAGGACTTTAAAAAAGGCGGTAAGGCGGGATACGGATACGGCCTGGGCGTGCGTACGCTGATCGACAAGTCCAAATCAAGGGGACCTCTCAAGGAATTCGGATGGGACGGCGCTGCGTGTGCTTATGTTTTGATAGATCCGGACAACAATCTCGGTGTTTTCATGGCAATGCATACGCTTATGTTCGTTACTGCTTATTTCGAGATCCATCCCACGGTAAGGGATTTGACTTATGAGGCACTTGGTTTGGGCTGATCACCTGTGGCAAATGATTAGCAATTATAATTGTTACCAATAATGGAATACATGCATTTTGTGGTTATGTTTCGATATTAAATTATTGGGATAAGGATTGCAGTATTCAAAAATGTTAGTGAAAACGATTGACTAATTAAAATGGACATGGTATTATTTTGTCGAAATTTTATCAAAGGAGGAAGCAAGATGAAAATCACCTTAAAAGCAATGTCACTTATTCTGGCGATTTTTATTTCGTTGATGGTACTTGGGGCCTGTGCAGCATCACAGGAACAGACCGGTGAACCGACGTCGGCACCTACTGAAAAGCCGGCACAGGAAACTCAGGGAAATCAAACTCAGGAGCCGAGTTCTGATGAAGTTACATATCCGCTTGCGGACGGCGAGTCATTCACATGCTGGTGGCCCAATGATCTTGTCATGTCCGGTGTAGTGGATTACAACGAGACTCCCTTCTTCCAATACATGGAGAAGAAAACAGGTGTACATCTGGTTTTCTACAATCCCTCACCTCAGGGTGCAGCCG
>JAAYMG010000100.1 GCA_012521525.1 Clostridiales bacterium
GAAGCTGTACAATATCAGAGATGCTATCTTCGAGCCAATACTTGACAAGTATTAGCAGGATTCTACTCTCGTCTCTTATGGCGAAGATGTGCGCGACTGGGGCGGAGCTTTTGCGGTCTATCGCGGACTGGCAGAAGTGATACCGTATTCAAGGCTGTTCAACGCACCCATTTCCGAAGCAGCGATCGTTGGTACTGCAGTCGGATATGGGATGTGCGGAGGACGCGTGATCGTAGAGCTTATGTATGCCGACTTCATAGGCAGGGCCGGTGATGAAATATTCAACCAGCTTTCCAAGTGGCAGGCTATGAGCGCGGGCATACTGAAGATGCCTGTGGTGCTCAGGGTATCGATAGGTTCGAAGTATGGCGCACAGCATTCACAGGATTGGGTCGCACTATGTGCCCATATCCCCGGACTGAAGGTCGTTTTCCCGGCCACGCCTTATGAGGCGAAAGGCCTGATGACGGCTGCCCTTAACGGCACCGACCCCGTCGTCTTCTTCGAAAGCCAGCGGATTTATGACATGGGCGAAATGTTCCATGAAGGTGGAGTGCCGGCGGAACCGTATGAAATCAGGATGGGAGATACTAATCTTATCCGGACGGGAAGCGACATAACGATCCTTACCATCGGCGCAACACTGTACAGAGCTGTAGAAGCGGCCGACATACTCAAAGAGAAATATGGCTTGTCTGCTGAGATAATCAACCTCCACAGCCTGGTTCCTCTTGACTATACAAAAATCATCGAGTCGGTGAAGAAGACAGGCAAGGTCGTATTGGCATCGGATGCTGTTTCACGCGGTTCGTTCCTTAACGACGTAGCGCGGAACATAAGTGAACTTTGCTTCGACTATCTGGACGCCCCTCCGGTAGTTGTGGGTGCCCAGAACTGGATCACACCTCCGTTCGAGTTCGACGAGGAATTCTTCCCGCAGGCGTCCTGGATCCTTGACGCGATCAACGAGAAGATCCTTCCGTTGAAGGGGCATGTCCCGACTGTAAGTTTCACCGATTCCGAGCAGATCAGAAAGGCAAAACTGGGTGTGTGATTCAAACACCACACTTTCCATATCATTCAGAGGCGGTTCCCATCACCGATGGGGGCCGCCTTATATAAAATTCATAATTTTGTGTATGTATTTTTGAGCAAGGATGTACTAAAATAGTTATTGATACCAGTCTGCAAACGTATGCGGATCTTCGGAATATATGATCGGCAAAACAATGAACCCTCGGAATAAGCGGCACAGGGGATTTCATTGGCCTGTGAAAGGAGCCGGGTGCCATGTTTGAAGAAATCAACAGTAAGCTCAGGGAAGCTGAGCAGAATTCACGCCGCCTCGATAAAATCGACGCCATGCTCGAGAGCCTGAGAGCCGACAAGGCAGAGCTGGAGCAAAAGAAGTACCTGCTGCAGAAGGAAATGGAGAAGGAACAGCTGGACGTAGATAAGCTCGAAAACAGCGGACTTGCAGGGCTGTTCTACATGATACTGGGCAAGCACGGTGAGAAACTGGAGAAGGAAAAAGCGGAAGCCCTTGCGGCAAAACTCAAATATGAACAGGCAGTCAAAGAGCTGGATGAGGTCAACGCGGAGATAGAAAACCTGCGGGTCGAAAGGATGAAGTATAAAAACAGCCGCAACGAGTACGATGCCCTGTTCTCGCAGAAAAAAGACATGCTGATGAGTTCGGGTTCTAAAGCTGCCGACGAAATCCTTGATCTGGAAGCGAAGCTTCGGTCCGAAGAGAATTTGCTCAAGGAGATCCGTGAGGCGATAGACGCGGGCAGATCCGCTGCTGCATACCTGGACAGGGCCTTGGAACATCTTGACAGCGCCAGGGATTATGGTGTTTGGGATATTATGGGCGGGGGCATGATAGCTAATATCGCAAAGCACTCCCACATCGATGATGCCAAGGCTGCCGTCGAAGATGCGCAGATCAGGCTTCGCAGATTCAAAACCGAGCTTGCCGACTTAGACATTTCCCATGACATCAGGTTCGAGACCGACGGGTTTGCGAAGTTTGCGGACTTTTTCTTTGACGGGCTGATCGCAGACTGGCTGATGCAATCAAAGATAGAGAACTCGCAGTCGAGCATACATAACGCTTCATTAAAGGTGCGCAATGTGCTGAAAAGGCTTGAAGCGATGGAAAGAGAGGCAAACGCTCAGATCTCATATTTGAATTCCGAAGTAAAGAGGTTGATATTGGAGTCCTGATCCAAAGACTGGATCAAGATCTTATTCCCGGGCATAACAACTTAATAAATGAAGGGTGGCGGCTGGTGATGCTTACAGAAAAGGAAAATTATCTGATGCTGTTAAGAGGGGAGCAGCCTGAATGGGTACCGGTATATACTTTCGGTGCCCCGCCGGGATCCAAAACAGCAGTACCCAACCAGATGGTCGAACCTCCCATCCTGTGTGAATTCCGCATGAAGGGTGGGGGCAGGGACGTCTGGGGAGTCGAGTTCGTCCCTACGAGAGAGACTGGCAATGCCCTTATACCTAAACCGGGTGACTTTATATTAAAGGACATCCGCCAGTGGAGGGACGTAATAAAAGCCCCAGACATCTCAGGTATCGATTGGGAGACGATGATCAGAAAGCAGATGGATGACCTGAATGTGGACCGTTCGCAGACCGCGATCGCATTCAACATGCACTTCGGCTATTTTCAGCAGCTTATGGCTTTTATGGGACTCAGCGAGGGGCTGTGCGCGATGTATGAGGAGCCTGAAGAGGTCTACGAGCTTTTTGATTATCTGTGCACCTTTTATTGCACGATTGCCGAAAAAACACTCCCGTACTATAAGCCTGATGTGTTCGTTCTGATGGATGACACCGCAGCCTGGGGGAATCCTTTCATATCTCCGCAAATGTATCATGATCTGGTGCTGCCGTTCCATGACAGGCAGGCGAAATTCGGACGTGATCTTGGTATCCCGATAACGATGCACAACTGCGGTAAAAGCGAATGCTTTATAGATGACTGGCTCTCGATAGGCGTATGCATGTGGGATCCTGCACAGACATGCAATGATCTGGACGCAGTCAAAAAGAAGTACGGAAACCGGCTTGTCATAGCAGGGGGATGGGACGCCCGCGGACGTCTTGCCGAACCGGATGTGACCGAAGAAGAGATCCGCGCTTCAGTGCAGGACGTGATGGATCGCCTTGCGCCCGGCGGAGGCTACGCGTTTTGCGGAGGTTTCCTGGGACCGATCGATGACCCCGAGGTGCAACGCAAGAACGCCATCCTGTACAGGGCGGTAAACGAGATAGGACGCAGCTTTTACAAAAACTGAGGTACATAAAGCACATAAAAAATCGATAGCAAATTAAGCATATAAAGTACATAAAGCATATAAAGCATATAAAGTACATAAAGCATAGAAGCATAAAAAGGATCACTCACATTTATTGGTGAGTGATCCCGTTTTTTATGGTTCTATAATAAATGTTGGGGTTCATGAAATAGAACTCCAACATTTTTCACTAAATTTGGATAAAGATA
>JAAYMG010000101.1 GCA_012521525.1 Clostridiales bacterium
CACTCAGGGGATTTCACTCCTGGTAAGTCTCACAAAATAGTGCCGTTATCAAATAGGATTTGACAGTAAGGGTTAGGAGCAGACAATGGCAGACGAAGCGAAATGGTACGTGGTACACACATATTCAGGATATGAAAGCAAGGTCGCGGCGACAATCAAGACTATTGTCGAGAACCGTAAGCTCCACGACCTGATCCTTGACGTAAATGTTCCCACCGAGATCGTCACCGAGGTCAAGGACTCGAAGACAAAGCAGGTTGAAAGGAAAATATTCCCGGGATATGTGCTTGTCAAGATGATCATGACTGACGAGAGCTGGCATGCCGTACGCAACACCCGTGGCGTCACCGGATTCGTCGGGCCGGGGTCGAAGCCGATCCCTCTGACTGACGAAGAAGTAGCTGCACTCGGCGTTGAAAAGCACGAAATAAAGGTGTCCTACGGTGTCGGAGACAGTGTAAGGATAACCGACGGCCCGCTCGAGGACTTTATCGGGACGGTGGAGGAGCTCACGCCGGAAAAGAACAAGGTGCGTGTCGTTGTGTCCATGTTCGGACGTGAAACGCCCGTTGAGCTTGCTCTCGACCAGGTAGAACCTATAGCTTAGGCGTTTACTCAGGCAACCGTGTCCGATTTATCGGACGTCGTTTACGTGGGAGGAGTCCCCTCCGCAAAGCGCGCCGTGATGAGATCTAAATGCGCGCCACACCACTTTATATTTAGGAGGTGCCATGTTACATGGCTCAAAAAGTAGTAGGATATATAAAACTTCAGATCCCTGCGGGAAAAGCCACTCCCGCTCCGCCTGTTGGCCCTGCACTGGGACAGCACGGTGTAAACATTGTTGCATTTACCAAGGAATTCAATGAGCGCACTAAGAACGATGTCGGACTGATCATTCCGGTCGTTATCACCGTATATGCAGACCGCTCTTTCAGCTTTATCACAAAGACCCCTCCTGCGGCAGTCCTTATCAAGAAGGCATGCAAAATTGAAAAGGGATCGGCCGTTCCCAACAAGGACAAGGTCGCTACCATTTCAAAAGAGGATGTCCGCAAGATTGCCGAGTTGAAAATGCCCGATCTGAACGCCGCATCAGTAGAGGCAGCCATGCGCATGGTTGCCGGTACTGCACGCAGCATGGGCGTCATCGTCGAAGATTAAGGGAGGGTCATTATGTACAGAGGCAAGAAATACAGAGAGAGCTTAAAGCTGTTTGACAAAACCGCGCTTTATGATTCAAGGGAAGCGCTTGATCTTGTAATAAAGACTGCAAAGGCCAAGTTTGACGAGACCGTCGAACTTCACGTGAAACTCGGCGTTGACAGCCGTCACGCCGACCAGCAGGTCCGCGGAGCGATCGTGCTGCCGCACGGAACCGGTAAGAACGTCCGCGTACTGGTAATCGCAAAGGGCGACAAGGCCCAGGAAGCCATTGACGCAGGAGCCGATTTCGTCGGTGCAGAGGAAATGATCGATCGCATCCAGAAAGAGAACTTCTTTGATTACGACGTAGTCGTAGCCACCCCCAACATGATGGGCGCCGTCGGTAAGATCGGACGTATCCTTGGTCCGAAGGGCCTTATGCCGAACCCGAAGGCCGGAACAGTCACGATGGACGTGGCAAAAGCCGTTGCCGAACTGAAGGCCGGTAAGATCGAGTACCGCCTTGACAGGACGAACATCATCCACTGCCCGATCGGCAAGGTGTCCTTCGGAGTCGACAAGCTGGCCGAAAACTTTGATGCCCTCCTGACCGCCATCATAAGGGCTAAACCCGCGGCCGCAAAGGGACAGTACATCCGTTCCTGCGTAGTATCGTCGACGATGGGCCCGGGCATCAAAGTGAATGTTTCACGCGCTGTGTAAGCTGAAAATTTTACTTGACAACCGCGACAGAAATTGATATATTGTTCTAGCGTTCCAAAGACAGCAGGAAGCCGAAAGGCTTTAAATGGCTGGCAGCAGCCGTCCCGCCGAGGAAGAGCAAGAGAAGATATGAATTATTCTCATTGACTTTTTCCGTGCCTGCATGTCTTTGTACATGCAGGCACGTTTGATTTTAGGGACGCGGCATATTAATCCATGGAGGTGAAACCGTGCCAAACGCCAAAGTTTTGGAGCAAAAGAAAGCGCTCGTAGCGGAACTCGCCGAAAAGATGAAGAAAGCCGCCGCGGGAGTTCTGGTCGACTACAAAGGCATCAACGTAGTGGATGACACAAAGCTTCGTGCCGACATGCGCAAAGCCGACGTTGACTACACAGTGTACAAAAACACTATGATCAGGCTGGCTGCAAGGGAAGCAGGGCTCGAAGGCCTGGATCCGTTCCTTTCCGGAACCACCGCTCTTGCCATGAGTGAGACCGACGTCACAGCCCCTGCAAAAGTGGTTGTTGACTATGCAAAGAAGATCCAGGGCAAATATGAAGTCAAGGCAGGTTTTATTGAGGGCAGAGTAGTAAGCGCTAAGGAAATCGAAGCGATCGCAGCGCTTCCGCCGAAGGAAGTCCTCATTGCTCAGGTCCTTGGCGGCCTGAATGCGCCGATCACCGGCTTTGTCAACGTTCTCAACGCAAACCTGCGCGGACTCGTCGTTGCGCTTAACGCGATCCGTGAGAAAAGGGAATCCGGCGCTGCATAAATGGTGCAACCGTTTCCCGGAAACATCAATCAGTAGAAGACAAAACCTAAACTAAATTCAATCAAATCAATCTAATTTTGATCATCATGGAGGTTTATAACAATGAGCGAGAAAATAGCAAAACTTATTGAAGAAGTAAAGGCTCTTACAGTTCTTGAACTGAGCGAGCTCGTAAAGGCACTTGAGGAAGAGTTCGGCGTATCCGCAGCCGCTCCTGTAGCAGTTGCCGCTGCTCCTGTAGCCGCTGCCGCCGCTCCGGCTGAAGAAGAGAAGACCGAGTTTGACGTTATCCTTGCCGCTGCCGGCGAGAAGAAGATCGAAGTCATCAAGGTCGTCCGCGAAGTCACCTCCCTCGGTCTCAAGGAAGCCAAGGCTCTCGTTGACGAGGCTCCGAAGCCGATCAAGGAAGGCGTCAGCAAGGACGAAGCCGAAGAGCTCAAGAAGAAGTTCGAAGCTGTCGGCGCAAAGATCGAGCTCAAGTAAGACAATTTACTTTAGCAAAAAAGACGATGGGATTTACCCCATCGCCTTATTTTTGCCGACCAAGGGGCGACCAAGGGGACGGTTCTCCTGGCTGACCAGGGGGATGTCCAAGGGTCCAAGGGGGTCCAAGGGGACGGTTCTCTTGGCTGAACTTACGCCAAGAGAACCGTCCCCTTGGTGTCCCTTGGTGTCTTTGGTGCTTCTATGGTGCACCATAAGTAATCGCGATATTTGCACTTAAGATGAAGTATACCCATGATGGTGCGGCGATGATAGCGGCTCATATACAGTTGGCAGCTCACTTTCACGGTGCCGGATCCAGCTTTGTAGAAAGGACCTAAGAGGTGTTTGCAACATGATATTGACAGATATTTTACTTCCATTTTCTTTTCAGTGACAAGATTTCCTGCAGATATCCATAAACGGATATCGGGCTCATTATTATTTGGTAAAACAGGACATAGAATATAAATCCGAATATATTTCTCCGGACGCCAAGTTTCAAAAAGTTAAAAACCTGCTTCTGGAATTTATATAATATATAGACCTGAAACAACGCCAAAGGAATAACAAAAAGCGTCACAGGTCCTACAATCCAGAAACGGCCGAAAAGTGCCAGGACCAAACCCGGTATCCAGAAGAATGTATATACGGTGTCCAGGTAAGGCATTATCAGGTTGATCCCTGTGAGGTACCTGACAAAGCTGCTAGGCTGCCTCCAGGTCTTGAACTGCTTCAGCGCTTCGATCATGCCTCGCGCCCATCGGCTTCTCTGCCGAATCAAATGTTTCAGAGTAGTCGGTACATCTGTGAATGCCACGGCAGAAGGCTCAAAGAAGACCTTTTTTCCTGTGGCAAATATTTTCCAGGTCAGTACGATGTCTTCTCCTATGGCGTCAGGCCAGCCGCCAATCTCCCGAAGAACTTCTGTCATGTACAGGGAGTATGCTCCCTGGGCAACCAATGTGCTCTGGTACAAGCCCTGTAAACGCTTAATGCTTGTTATACCCAGAAAGTAATCCCATTCCTGTATGCGTGTTATAAAGTTTTCCCTGCTGTTTCTTACGAGAACGGCACCGGCCACAGCGCAGACATCTTTCGGTGCAGAAACCATGCGCGAGACCAGGTATCGGACCGCTGATTTGTGCAGTAAAGTGTCTGCGTCAAGAGTGATAAGAAAGTCCGTGTCAACAAATCGCAAGGCATAGTTGAGGGCATTGAACTTTCCGGGGTTATTTTCATAGAGTATTTTGAAGTCCAGATTATATTTCTCGGCAGCCGCCTTTGCAGCTTCTGCTGTATGATCTGATGATGCATTGTCAACAACGATCACCTTTATATGACCTTTGTAGTCCTGAGCGCTAACATATCTAAGCGTTTCAGAAATTTTTGCTTCCTCGTTATGGCACGCTATGACTATGGTGATCGTGTTTTTAGGATCGGTGGTTTTGAATTTCGGCTGCCTGTCCAGCAAAAGACCGACAACCATGAACATGAAAATGTAACCCGGTATATATCCTATACCGGCAATAACAATAACGGATAAAGGTATACTTATGATCGATCCAAGGTCTCTGATCCAGGGAACGGATACATATATCGAAAATAACATCCATAAAGAAGCTGCCACATGTCCGATCCAGAATTTTAGCGGTACGGGTATATAGCGGCTCTTTATGTTATCGTCTTTAATATTATCTGATTTGCTCTTGTGGGGCTTTGCACCGGACATTTTTCTGTCCTCCCGGGAGGTGTTATATAAACAGTTTTTCTCTTGATCTGTTTTATATTCAACTCAATAGTTGTGCCGATTCGTCGTTTGACTTGATATACTGCTGCCCATTTTTTGCTTAATTTACTGATGCAGGGAATCAAAACATGAGTGTAATACAGAAGCAACCGAAAATGTAAGATCTTGATAAGGCACCTAACTGTATAAAAATCAGGCAGGTGCCTTATTTGTGAGCAGCATCATAAGGATGCAAACAGCTCAACGATTATTATTAATCCAAAGCTTCAGGGAGGATCGATCGAAGAGGATAGGGAACAGTTGACCGGCATCTGTGAAATATTGATCGCTCTCAACAGAGTTTACGGAAAACGTGCCCCTTCCCTTGTCATGATCATCCAGCATTGGATCCGGCATTATTATCATTTATCATGTCACCGATCATATCAGCATCATGTGTGGTATAAGGATCAATGGGCGAATCGTCAATGCGGGTATCAAAGTGGGTCACAGCGTTTTGGTCATCATCTGTATCTGACTCGAACAAATGATCATCATAATCTTCATCATTATCAATATCAATATCATTATCAAGTACCATATTCGATCCGGAATGAACAGTCGTATCCGAACCGCCTTCCTTTGGCTCCTGCGGGAATGAGAGGCGCACTTTGAAATCGTCATAGTCGATCGTTATCCTGAAGCTCCCACCGCAAGCCTCGGTAAATGTCTTTGCGATGGACAGCCCAAGCCCGGATCCCTCTCCGCTTCGGGATATGTCCCCACGGACAAAGCGCTCTACTATTTCCTCGGGTTTGAAGTCAAGTTCAAGTTTCGATGTGTTCTTTATTTCAACCACCGCAGTATTATTTTCGGACCACAGGCGTACATGGACACGGGAGCCGTC
>JAAYMG010000102.1 GCA_012521525.1 Clostridiales bacterium
ACTAGCGAGGCCATCAACCACGCCAAGGCAGCTGAGGTCCCGATCATCGTAGCTATAAACAAAATCGACAAACCCACAGCAAATCCGGACCGCATCATGACGCAGCTTACGGAACACGGGCTTGTCCCCGAAGAATGGGGCGGGGATACCATTGTATGCAAGGTGTCAGCCCTCACCGGAGAAGGGATCGATAACCTTCTCGAGATGCTGCTGCTGACGGCGGAAATCAGGGAGTTAAAGGCAAATCCCGATCGCCGTGCTCTCGGTACCGTCATAGAAGCCCGCCTTGACAAGACCCGCGGACCCGTTGCAACGGTACTGGTCCAGAACGGCACCCTCAAACAGGGCGATATCGTCATAGCAGGCACGACTGTAGGCCGTGTAAGATTGATGACCGACCATAAAGGCCAGCGCATCAAATCGGCAGGCCCCTCCACCCCTGTTGAGATAATCGGGCTTTCTGAAGTGCCGAATGCCGGCGACCACTTCAACGTTGTCGAAGATGAACGCATGGCAAGGCAGCTCGTTGAAGAGCGCAAAAACAAGGAACGCGAACAGCGTGCAAGCCGTGCAGCAAAGGTGACCCTGGACGATCTTTTCGCCCAGATCAAAGAGGGCGAAGTCAAGGATCTGAATATAATAGTTAAGGCAGACGTGCAGGGTACTGCCGAAGCTTTGAAATCCTCACTGGAGAAGCTGTCCAATGAAGAGGTACGTGTCCGCGTGATCCACACTGGTGTTGGAGCGATCAACGAATCCGATATACTGCTCGCCTCTGCCGCGAACGCGATCGTGATCGGCTTTAATGTGCGTCCGGACAATACCGCTTCCGAAAGCGCCAAGCGTTCAGGCGTCGATATTCGCCTTTACCGCATAATCTATGAAGCAATAGATGAAGTCAAAGCCGCAATGAAAGGCCTGCTGGCTCCGAAATTCAAGGAAGAGCTGCTCGGCCAGGCCCAGGTGCGTCAGACGTTCCATGCGTCGAATATCGGAACGATCGCCGGCTGCTACGTCCAGTCGGGCAAAGTCGCGCGCGGAGCCAACGTCCGTATCGTACGGGATGGCATCGTGATCTACGAAAGCACGATCTCCTCACTCAAAAGGTTTAAGGATGATATGCGTGAGGTTGCGGCAAACTATGAATGCGGCATAACGGTCGAAGGTTTCAACGACATCAAGGAAGGCGACATCCTCGAATGTTACCGCATGGTGGAAGTCAAAGAGTAAACAACATATAGACGGAGGTCCCTATGCCCAGAATCGAAAAAATAAACGATGAAATCCGCAACTGCCTGGCCTCCCTCCTGTTGACAGTAAAGGATCCCAGGGTAAGTGGTCTTGTAACCATAGTGCGTGTTCTTGCGACACCAGATTTAAAGCAGGCTCGTGTGTACGTAAGCGTGCTCGACGATTCTTCAGCCGATGACGTTATAAAGGGCCTCAAGTCCGCAAGCGGTTTTCTGAGACGTGAACTCGGCAGGGCCCTCAGGCTGAGAAACACTCCTGAGCTTGTCTTCATCAGAGACGAGTCTATAAAGCATGGTGCCCATGTAATCGGTCTTTTGCAGTCCATGCAGGCTCAATCCGGGTCTGCTGAACAGGACAACAACCTGAAGGAGCCGGAAGATGGATAAGTCTCCTACCCTTCTATCCGTTCAGCAAACATCAAGGTACCTCATAGAACGGGACAACTATATCATAATCACCCACGCCAATCCCGACGGAGACACCTGCGGATCCGCCGCGGCTCTATGTGCCGCTTTGCGCAAATTAGGCAAGACCGCCCATGTTCTCCCCAACTCCACGATAACAGACCGATATCATCAATATATACGTCCTTATTTGATCGCGGAGGATATGGATGCCAGTTTCTATGACACAGGTACAGTTGTTACCGTTGATGTTGCAGATACCGCTCTCTTCTCAAAAGAAGCTGAACCTTTTTCCTCGCGCGTGGACCTGTGTATAGATCACCATCCTTCCAACCGACGCTATTCAAAATACCTCCTTCTCGATGCGGATGCCGCTGCGGCCGGAGAGCTGATCCTTGACCTGATTTGCGACATCGGGATCGAGTTGGACGGGGAGATAGCGCTCCCTTTGTATCTGGCTATCGCTACCGATACCGGTTGCTTCCGGTTCTCAAACACGACCCCGAGAACTTTCAGGGCTGCTGCCAGGCTTCTCGAGACCGGAATAGATTTCATGGAAATCAACACAAGCTTTTTCGACACCAGGAGCAAAACACGCCTGCTCATCGAGCAGAAAATATTTGAGAACCTGAGATACTACAACAACGAAACGACAGCTTTGGCCGTTCTGACGAAAAAACTCATGTCGGACATCGGCGCAAAAGAAGAGGACGTCGAGAACCTCTCATCTTTCCTGCGCAGCATAGAGGGAGTCAACATCGGAGTGCTGATCCGCGAACGTGAAAACGACACATGGAAGATTTCCGTCCGGACAGGGCCCGGGGCGAACGCCTCCAACATCTGCATGGCTTTAGGCGGCGGAGGGCATGAGCGCGCTGCCGGGTGTACTTATACAGGAACTCTGGAGGATGCGGTATCGGCGATACTTCAATCCATAGAAACGGAGATCCGATCGAATGCTTAGCGGAGTCATTGTGGTGGACAAACCCCAATCGATCACATCACATAATGTCGTTTCCCGCCTAAGGAACATACTCAACCAGCGGCGCATTGGACACGGAGGGACCCTTGATCCGCTTGCGACCGGCGTACTTCCTGTCTTCGTCGGCCGTGCGACCCGTGCATCTTCATTCCTGCTTGATTCAGACAAATCATATACCGCCAGCTTCAAACTGGGTATTACGACAGACACACAGGATATTACCGGTACTGTCCTGTCCAAAAGTGAAAAACTCCCCTCCCATGGGGAGTTATGTGATGCACTGGGCAAATTTGTCGGAAAACAGATGCAGACCCCTCCCATGTACTCCGCGATAAAAGTCGGGGGGAAGAAGCTCTATGAGCTGGCCAGGAGCGGAATCGAGATCGAGCGCCAATCGCGCGAGATCGAGATATACATGATCAAGCTTGTCGAAGAAAAATGCATCCCTTCGGACGGACTATATACCATTTGGGTATCCTGCTCAAAAGGAACATATATCCGCACTCTCATCCACGATATAGGACAGTTTCTCGGTTGCGGGGCTGTCCTCACCGCATTGCGCAGGACATCCGCCGGCCCGTTTGATTTGAGCATGGCAAAAACGCTTGATGAAATCGAACAGGCAAAGTCAGACGGATCCCTTGAAAGCATCATCACTCCCGTAGACACCCTGTTTTCGGGATATCCTGCTGTCATACTGGACTCAAGGGCTGAACGGCTCTGCAGAGACGGTGCCCTGATCCCTCTTCCGTCAACTGACGCTCAGCATGATGCCGATGCCCTCTATAGAGTATACGGTCCGCAGGGTGACTTCCTTATGATAGGGAAAGTCATAAGTCGTGACGGAAAGAAATTCTTAAAAACGGTAAAAAACTTTTTTGAAGTATAATATATAACCGGGATATGGAAAGATATGAGCAATCAGAAATGTGCGATAGCGCTTGGATTTCTTGACGGCGTCCAT
>JAAYMG010000103.1 GCA_012521525.1 Clostridiales bacterium
AGGCTGCAATGCGGCAGGTGTCATAGGATGCAGGATAATAGACTCGCCGCGGGAACGGCTGATCGCAACGATCACCAACAACTTTGTTCCCTGCAACGGGCGTTTTCCCACACTGATAGCACTTATAACGATGTTCTTTGCAGGTGTCGCGGGTGGGGTTTTACAGACTGCCATATCAACTGCCATGCTGACAGGTGTCATCGTTCTCGGTGTTGCCGCAACCGTCATTACTTCACGGGTATTATCAGCCACTGTTCTCAAAGGGACGCCGTCTTCATTTTACCTTGAGCTTCCTCCTTACAGGAGGCCTCAAATAGGAAGGGTGATCGTCCGTTCCGTCATGGACAGGACGCTCTTCGTGCTGGGCCGGGCAGTTGCAGTTGCAGCTCCTGCCGGTCTGCTGATATGGCTTCTTGCAAATATTTACATTGGCGAAACGAGTTTGCTTGCAAAGTGCGCAGATTTTCTGCAGCCTTTTGCCCATCTGATGGGACTAGACGGATATATCCTGCTGGCATTCATCCTCGGATTTCCTGCAAATGAAATCGTGGTACCCATAATCATCATGAGCTATACGTCGCAGGGCGCGCTTGTTGAGTTTGAAAGCCTTGCCGAACTGAGAGCTCTGTTTGTCGAAAACGGATGGACCTGGCTAACGGCGCTATGCACGATGCTGTTTTCGCTGATGCACTGGCCATGCAGCACGACATGTCTGACGATTCGGAAAGAAACCCAGAGTGCAAAATGGACCTTGTTGTCGATCGCTGTTCCGACACTTGCCGGCATATTAATGTGCATATCGGTTGCTGCCATAGCACGTTTGCTCGGGCTGGCAGCATGATGATCGCAAAATACATTTCTCTAATTTTTTGAGATTGAGAATAATGAGGTTGTCGTGACATTCTCTCGACAACTTTTTTCATATACCAGACATTTTAGGATCCGGTCAAATGTTCCTTGTAAAAAAGTTAGTAAACACTATATAATTAAATCAAATATATTGAGAACGGATGGTGCAGGTTAGACTAACTATAGCAATAATAGTTAGGGTGTTTATGACTATGATACGCCGCAAGGAGCAAATTAACATTTTGAAGGGGTGAGCTCATGAGGTTATTGGTGATAGGAGCAGTGGCTGCAGGTACATCGGCTGCGGCAAAAGCCAGGAGGAATAGCGAGGACCTTGAGATCGTCATCTACGAAAGAGATCGATATATTTCTTATTCGGGTTGCGGCATGCCCTTTTATGTTGGAGGAGAGCTGACCGACTTTGAGGAACTGGTGCCCCGTGATCCCGGATACTTTAAGAAAAAGTACAATATCGATGTCCTTACCGAACATGAAGTGCTTGAAATCGATCCCGGAAGCAAGAGGATAAAGGTCAAAAACCTTGCTTCCGGTGCCGTGTTCTGGGACATTTATGACAAACTTGTCATTGCAACGGGAGCATCTCCCGTGATCCCGCCTGTCAAAGGTGCGGACGGAGATAATGTTTTCGTATTCCGAGGGATCGGCGACATGAATCGCATCCTGGATTTCATGCACAGGAAAGATCCGAAGAAAGCCATAATAATCGGTGCGGGATCCATAGGTCTGGAGATGTGTGAAAATCTGACCCGCAGGGGTTTGCAGGTGTCGCTGATAGAGAGGCTTGGCCAGGTCTCGCCAGGCCTTGACGAGGATATGGCTGTATATGTCCAAAAGAATATCGAGGAAAAGGGGATCGCTGTTTACACCGGGGCGGCGGTAACGGAAATGACCGAAAGCGGAGTATCGTTGCATGACGGCACCCGCGTAGACGGCGAAATGATTATACTTGCCACAGGCGTCAGGCCAAATACAGACCTTGCCAAAAGAGCCGGTATAGAGCTGGGAGTTGCGGGGGCCATAAAAGTAGATGAGCGGATGCGCACGAACATACCCGACATTTACGCATGTGGGGACTGTACCGAAAACTACCACATCGTACTTGGAAAGCCTGTGTACAGACCTCTTGGCTCGACGGCGAACAAGACGGGGCGCATTGCCGGTGACAGCCTTACCGGCGGGAATATGACATTCAGGGGGATTTTAGGTACAGGGATATACCGTGTATTCGAGCTTGCTGTCGCACAGACCGGACTGACCGAGCGGGAAGCCCGGGAAGCGGGATATGACGTTGCGGTGAGCCACGATATAAAGGTTGACAGGCCGGAATACCTGGGCGGAAGAGAGATGGTCATAAAAGGAGTGGCCGACAGGGATACTGGCAGGCTTTTGGGAGCTCAAATCGTCGGATACGGAGGCGTTGACAAGAGGATCGATGTCTTTGCGACTGCAATAACCTATGGAGCAAAGGCGGAGGACCTTTTCCATCTTGATCTTGCGTACTCGCCACCGTTTTCTACAACAAGGGATCCTGTCGCGTATACAGGTATGATATTGGACAATGCGATAAATCGTGACAGGCCTCTCATCACGCCGCAGGAGCTTTCGGAACTGATCAAGTCGGGCGAGGACTTTGTCCTTATAGATACCAGGGAACCGGACCAGTATTATACAAGCCATCTCGAGAAGTCGGAGAACGTACCCCATGCCATGTGCCGCGATGTACTTGTATGCAAGGACAAGGAATGCACGTTTGTTACCTATTGCAACGAAGGGAAAACCGGATATGCGGTGCAAAACATCCTTAAGAACTATGGCATAGAGAAAGTATATAACTTGTCAGGGGGTATCAGGAATTACCTGGCGAATTGCCCTGAAGATGTTATCGTAAAAAAATAACTGGTTGACCGGTTGGAAGAACTGAGTACCCATAAGCTTGCAGGTTGCATTAGCGACATTTTATGTTAACTTGATGCGCAGAATATATGCTCCCTATATAGAAGGCGGACTACATGCCTTTACTATATGGGAGCATATTGAATTATTGCTATATAGTTATTCTCAATGATAATGCAAATTACTGTACAGCTGAATCAATCTGGCTGCAGGATATATTACAATTAGTATAAATTCAATTCGATATTATACAGTATATTTAATTATGTTCCTCGTTAATCATGATCATAGGTGCTGTTGATCAGGGCTTTATCCTTTTTACTGCTTCTTCGGCAAACGTATTGTTTACGACCTTGTCAAACGGCGCTTTCTGTTTCAGCTCGCCGGCTTCGGTCATTACGAGCTGCAGCTTGTCAAAAGCCTCTTCCTTCATTACAGGAGTGGGCGCATATGCCCCGATTTCTTTATAACGTGCAATAGACGATTCCAGGATATCAAAATCAGTATCCGGGAACGAATCCTTAACGGCTTCCGCAATCTCTTTCGGGCTGTGTTCGGCTACCCACAGCTGAGCTTTATATATGGCATTTACGAATTTCTGTATGATATCCTTATTTTTTTCGATATAGCTCTTTGAAGCAAAGTATGCGGTGTATGGTATCTCGCCGCTCTCGGCGCCGATAGAAGCCACTATGTAACCCTTGCCTTCTTTTTCTATCATAGAGGCGGTGGGCTCGAAGATCGTAACGAAGTCGCCATGGCCGGATGTAAAGGCGCCTGCCATAAGCGCAAACTGGATGCTGTCGTCAAAAGTCAGGTTTTCGCCCGGGATAAGCCCCTTCTGCTTAAGCACATACTCAAGGGTCATGTAGGGGACTCCGCCCTTCCTGCCGGGTATGACGAGTGAGCCTTCCAGGTCGGACCAGTCAAATTCCTCCGCAGGCCTCCTGCCGACGAGGAAAGAACCGTCGCATTGTGTGAGCTGGGCAAAGACCTCGGCATAGTCTTCTCTGCCTTCGTTGTAGACGTATATAGCTGCTTCGGGGCCGGCAAAACCGATATCTACGGAGCCGGAAATTACCGCAGTCATGACCTTGTCGGCTCCCTGGCCCGTTGAAAGTTCTATATCAAGGCCCTCCTCCGCGAAGAAGCCCTTGTTGATGGCAACATACTGCGGTGCGTAGAATACGGAATGTGTGACTTCGTTCAGGCGGATCTTTGTCATGTCCTGTTTTTTGGAACAGGCCGCAAATATGCCGACGATCAGCAATACGGCAAGCATTATAGTCAAAAAGCGGAACTTTCTCTTCATATGTATCCTCCGATTTATGTATTGATATAGTTATGTGACATATGTGCATTTTGAAAATCTGATATGTTATCTGCAGTTAAAGGGTGAAAGAAACAAGAATGGTGAAATAGGCAACTATTTTATGCCCAGGTTCATAATTTTATTTACGTAGTGCTCCAACAACACTACTGCCTGATACATCAGGTAAGCTACGACTGCCAATATGATCACGCTGCACATAACGAGATCCATCTGGAACACCTGGCCGCCATAAACGATCAGGTAACCGAGTCCGGCTTTTGAAACAAGGAATTCGCCCGCTATCACGCCGACCAGGGAAAGCCCGATGTTCACTTTTAAGGAGTTGAACAGCGTCCCCACATTGGCCGGGAATACGATCTTCGTGAATACCTGTGTCCTGTTGGCGCCAAACGACGTAGCCATTTTTATAGTTTCACTGTCGGTACTCAGGAATCCGTTCAGCATCTCAAGGACGGTAACGATCAGCGATATTGCAAGCGCCACAACTATGATCGCCTTGCTTCCCGCACCGACCCAGATTATTATGACCGGACCGAGCGCGATTTTGGGCAGGCTGTTGAGCACAACCAAAAAAGGCTCCATTACCCTTGATATGAAACTGCTTCTCCAGAGGATCAGAGCTATGAGCGTGCCGATCATCGCTCCCAGGAGAAAGCCTATTAAGGTTTCAAAACATGTCACTCCGATATGTAACAGCAGGCCGTTGTTAAGCATATGTACGAATGTTTTGACGATGCGCGATGGTTGGCTCATTATGAAGCTGTCTATGATTTTCAGCCTGCCAAGGATCTCCCACAGTGCAATGGAGCCGGCCAAGATAAGAAACTGTGTCGCGGCCACAAATATCTTCCTGCGCCTGATTTTTCGCAAATACGCCGCACGCGCTTCTGATATACCTTCATATGTGGACATCTAACTCTCTCCATATCTTGTTGAAATATTGGCCAAAATTCGGGTTGTTCCTCCGCAGGAGCGGCGTCCTGACATCCTCGGGAAATTCTATGTTCAGGATGTGTTTTATCTGCGCGGGACGTTTGCTTAAAACGATAACGCGGTCAGACATGCTTATGCTCTCGGGGATATCGTGAGTCACCATCAAGGTGGTCATGTTTTCCCTTTTCAATATTTGATACACATCGTCGGTCACCGCAAGTCGGGTTTGATAGTCCAGCGCCGAAAAAGCTTCGTCGAGCAAAAGGATTTTCGGTTTCACTGCAAGCGTGCGTATCAACGCAACGCGCTGCCTCATTCCTCCCGAAAGCTGTGAGGGGTGTTTATCCCTGAATTCATACAGTCCGTAGTTTTTAAGCAATTGCTCCGCATATTCTATATTTTCCTCTGTTAGCATTTTCCGTATTTCCAGGCCAAACAACACGTTCCTGATTATAGTCCGCCATTCTAGCAGATTGTCGTTTTGCAGCATGTATCCGATGTCACTTGAAATCCCGCTTATTCGGTTTCCGTTTATATATACATTACCGCTGGTCGGTTTGATCAGCCCTGCGATTATCGACAAAAGGGTCGATTTACCGCTGCCGCTTGGACCTACGATCCCTATGTATTCGCCTTCCTGTACTTCGAAACTTATGTCCTTTAATGCCTCTATTTCTCCGTTATCTGCCTGATAAATCTTGCTGACATGCTCAACTTTCAGGATTGCACCCAATTTGATCACTCCGAACTGTTCATCTACACTCATTATATAGCGGGTATGGGGAAACTGTGCCGGGCCGCGGGATATGCGGCCGGATAAACAGCATCCAAACAGAGGAAGCTGAATGACTCGTACGGCGACGTGTCGTTCAGCTTCTGTTCACCAAAGCTCATATTGAATCAGCGAAAGGACATTTTACATATGCATTTTTGCATGCCTAAAGAAAGAGGTTCTATAATAAATGTTGGGGTTCATGAAATAGAACTCCAACATTTTTCACTAAATTTGGATAAAGATATAGAGCATAACGTGAAAATCCTGTAAAATGTA
>JAAYMG010000104.1 GCA_012521525.1 Clostridiales bacterium
ACAGGGCTACCATACGGTCGAAGTCGAGTTTGGCTGGGTATGCAACTATAATACAGCCGTTGAGCCTGAATATGACGGCAGCGGCCTTGGTACCATGGGACCTTATATCGTTTTGGGCACAGGACAACGTGTCGTTGGGCATCCGACGGAGCGTCGCCTGCTTCTGGTCTGGTAGTAGGGCTGCTGTTTTTGCTGCATCAACGGAGCTTATCGAAAAGGAAGCAGACGCGTTTTCGCTGTTCGTTTTTGCTGCTCCGGAGCATAGGTGCGGTCCCGTCAAATTTGAAAGCTGAAAATGAAGCGATCTTGCTATTACGAAAAACATTCGGCAGGCTTTTTGCCTGCCGTTTGCCGTATAACCTGACTTGAAGTGTCATGGCAAGAGATATGCGCTGTGGCTGTCTTACTGGCTTGATCCTATATATTTCTTTCACCATTTGAGAGTACGGTACAATTGCCGCCAGTCAAGTAGAGATTTTATGGCTATCCTTTTTTCTTGCCGGCCGACTTTTGATTGAGATGCTTTGCTTCAGCAGCTCCATTTTGGATCGAGTTTGCCGCCTGGCTGTAGTTTCCGCCGGAAGCGGACTGCTGATTTAGTGCCTTGGCTTGCTGCAGGTCAAAGTTGGACACGGGCGGCTGCCCGAAAGTGTTTGCCTGTTGTGCGTTTGCGGCGGATTGCTGATTGAGCTTCCGGGCTTCCTGGGCGCCCTTCTGGATGGAGTTGGCGGCCTGACTGTAGTTTCCGCCGGATACCGACTGCTGGTTCAGTTTCTTTGCCTGCTCAAGGTCTTTCCTGTTGTCCATACTCATCGTTTTCCGTTCCCTTCCTTTTCTGTGAAGATGATCCCGTCAGGAATCACATATATATGTTTTGCTGATAGAAGGGGACTTATAGCTGGGAAAACAAGTATGAAAATCATATTAATCGAATATAATTTGCATATTTTTAATTTTTATTAAAATCGGGACTGTTTTTGATTATCCAGATGATCTTGCTCAACTCAGAGCGCTTGATATTATCCTGCGGTTTAAATACCCGAGTGCCGTTTTCGATAACGCCCTCTATAATACCGGTCTCATACAAAGCAAGTACATGACCGTCATCTGTATCCGCAAATGGGGTTTCGAGATATGATTCCGGAAGTTTCAGTGCTCTGGCGGCTATTTGAGCTACCAGCAGGCGGTTGATGGGGGCATCAAGGTCTGTGATCACGCCTTCTTCAACGATCCCGTCCTGCACGGCGATATCCAGAAATCCCGATGCCCAATGGCCGCCGGTTGCCGTTTGAGGTTCGTATCCCGCGACCAGAAGGATCAGTTTGAGTGCCTCTCCGCATTTTGTGGGGTTGCCGGGCCTGAATGTGCCGTCAACATAGCCGCCTATGATATTATCTTTACTCAAATCACTGACATATGTATAGAACCAGTCTTCGGTTTTCACATCGGTATACAAACTGTCCGGGTTTTTGACTACTCCTTTGACAAAGCTTGCGTAAACTCTGAGGTTCCTGTCTGCTGTCATGTCCTCAGTTATTTTTTCTCCGTCTTCGGTGTACCAACCTGTAAAAGTATACCCTTCAAGATACGCTTCCGGCAGTGACCCATACGGTTTATTATACTCATACAGTAAAACGTCGGAGTCGATTTCGCCTTCACCCGGATCTAGTATGAGATATCTGAAATCCGGGGATCCGCCGGTGCCGTAGTCTCCGTAAAGAAACAGCCTGGCTTCTTTTATCCGGCGGTTCAGGAGCTGCCTGTTAACGGTCTTTCCTACATGGCACCATATGGCCAGTGCGTCAGCGAACTCAACATCGGAATAATTACTGAGACCGTTTATCAGGTAAGTTCGCAGTCTGTTCGAAGACTTCAGCCAGCCTGTTCCGAGATTGTATGAAAAACTCAAAAGGGCGTCATATTGGTTCAGGTTCAATGAAATATCGTATTCTTTCAGGAATTTGTCCAGCTGTGATCTTATTTTCTGTACAGCGTTGTAAAGCAGTTTGTGCGCCTCCTGCCTTGATATGCCGTTGGGATAATCGTTGGGGCCGCAGCTTGTGCCGTAGCCGATATAATAATGGGAAGAATCCGAACGCACATACTGCGAGAAGCCTTCAAACCCCTTGATGAATTCCAATCCGGCATCGCTGATGTCCGTTGGAAGGGAAGATGCAGCAAAAGCGACTGGAAACATGCTGAAAAGATACAGAAACAATATCAAGCTGATAATGATTTTCTTCACCGATACATATACCTCCGATTGATTTTGACTTGGGTGCGGCCGGGAGCTGACTCGCGGACGGTCCCAAAAAACTTTTTCCTTCTCTACTCCTTGTCGTTTTGATTTTCCGCCGGGCCGGAAATGTCACCTCGCTGCGCCAAATCGGCGACGATCTTTTCATACAACTGCTTATCGATTTTGTACTTGGCGAGGTACAGCAGATAACCGGCGGCTATGAAAATGATCGGCAGGATCAACATCGACATTTTCATTATCAACAGTCCGGTATCGGTCACATCATCCGGGGTCGCGGCTGCGTTTATTCCGGATATGATAATTGTAAATCCGACTATGCCGTTTGCTATTGCCCCACCGATCTTGTTAATGAACGGCTGGATCGAAAAGGTCACGCTTTCGTTCCGCTTCCCGGACTTCCACTGCCCGTATTCGATCGTGTCGGTCAGGAACATGAGCATGAGCAGCTGAATGAACGCCTCCCCGACAAAAATAAGGATACCGGCTACTCCGAGCGGGATCATGTTCATGGGAGATACAAAGAAGATGATATAACCGATCGCGACCAAAGCGGTTGATATTGTATAAAGCTGCTTGCGGCTATACCTTTTTGAAAACACCGGAAATACCGACAGTGCGGCAAGCTGGGAGACACCCAGGATGCCGGCAAATACCGAGTACATGTTTTCGTTCTTGAAAGCATACTTGAAAAAGTATACTCCAAAACTTGTTGTGGTCACATAACCGATCATAAACAATGCCATTGCGATAGCCGTGTAGAGAAGCTGATCGTTTTTGAATATCGCTTTCAGCATCCCCCTGATAGTAGTTGTTTCTTCCTGCTTGAAAAAGCCCTTTTTCTCCTTTACCCCGAAGACCGTAAATGCCTGGAATCCCAGCAGAAGAGCAGCTACTGCAACGGCAAAGACGAACCAGCCTGCGATATCGCTTCCCGCTGCTTTGGAGAGCATGTCTGTCAGGGGCAGTATGCCGACGACGACTATATACATGCCCACGTTGGCGCATATGCGTGCAAATGCCCCGATTTCTTCCCTTTCGCTTTGGTCAAGAGTCAGTGCCGGAAGCATAGACCAGTAAGCGATGTCGTTTAGGCCGAAGCTTATATCCCAAAGCAAATAGAAAACGCCGAAAAGGAATATATACAAAGTACCTGAGAGACCGAGATCCGTAAACATCAGAACGGTCAGGACGGAGGAAAGTACCGCTCCTATTACTATCCAGGGTTTGAACTTTCCGTATCTTGAACGCGTGTTGTCGACAATGACTCCCATAAACGGATCATTTACCGCATCGAAAACGCGAAGGACTGTCAGGATGCTTGTCATCCACCACATCGTTGAGTCGGGAAGATTCAAAATGTCAGTCAGGTAGAACATCAGGTACATGCTTACAAGGCTATATAGCATGTCCCTTCCGACAGTTCCGAGGCCAAAGAAATACTTATTGCCCTTTCGTTTCATTGCTTTACTTCCTTTC
>JAAYMG010000105.1 GCA_012521525.1 Clostridiales bacterium
AAGTCATTGGGGCAAAACTTCATAACGAAGCGGTGGATACCAGAAAGGATCGTCTCCGCTTCGGGAATAGACGATCGGCATGGTGTTCTCGAAATCGGACCGGGTATCGGTACGCTTACCCGCTCCCTGTGCGAATCGGCAGGCAGGGTAACATGCCTTGAGCTGGACAGCCGCCTGATACCGGTACTCCGTGAAACGCTGTCCGAAAACAAAAACGTGATCATTAGACAGGGCGATGCGCTGAAGGCAGACCTCGCGCAGATAATCCATGATGATTTGGACGGCCTGATCCCCGTTGCCTGTGCCAATCTGCCCTACTACATCACCACTCCTGTCCTCGAACGGTTATTCAAGAGCCGCCTTTTCAGGCAAATCACGGTCATGGTCCAGAAAGAAGTTGCATGCAGGATCTGCGCATCCGCGGGAAGTCCGGATTACGGTGCCTTTACGGTATTTGCCAGGTACTACAGCGACCCGGAAATACTGTTTGACGTACCGGCAGGCTGCTTTTTGCCCAGGCCCAAAGTCGACTCTTCGGTGGTTTTGTTTCGTATGCATACTTCTAACCCGTATGGCATCACCGACGAGGAGTTGTTCTTCAAAATCGTGCGCTCCTCATTTGCGCAGCGCAGGAAGACGTTGATCAACGGTCTGCTCTCGGTGCTCCCGATGAATAAAGACGAGCTTGCTTCCGTCATATCCGGCTGCGGATTTCGTCCGGATGTAAGAGGCGAAACCCTTTCAATCGAAGCTTTTGCCAAAATTACCGCCGAAATTTCCAAAAAGCTTGTTGATTTTGAACGTTAATTCTTGCAATTTTTTATTGCGCAAGTTGCAATTTTAATATAAAATTTATATTAGGTATGCGTATAATCATCCGCAGACTGAAAGGAGATTACAGAATGGTTCCTACCAAAAACAAAGCTATCCTCGACTGGGTCGAAGAACAGGTCAAACTTACAAAGCCCGACAAAGTTGTATGGATCACCGGCGACGAAGAGCAATTGAACCAGCTCCGCCAGGAAGCATACGCTACCGGCGAGCTGATAGAACTCAACCAGGAAAAGCTGCCGGGATGCGCACTCCACCGCACTGCCCAAAATGACGTCGCCCGCGTAGAGGATAGGACATTCATTTGCACGCCCACAAGGCGCGAAGCAGGCCCCACAAACAACTGGATGGACCCCGATGAAATGAAGGAAAAGCTCAACGCCCTGTATGACGGGTCTATGAAGGGCCGTACGATGTATGTTATCCCCTATTCAATGAGCGTTAGCGGATCTCCATTCGCAAAGTATGGAATCGAGCTGACCGATTCGATTTATGTTGTTTTGAACATGGCCATCATGACCCGTGTCAGCGCCAGGATCTATGATGAGCTTGGTGACAGCCCGGACTTCGTAAAAGGCCTCCATGCCAAGGCAGACCTTGACGCGGAGAACCGCTACATCGTCCATTTCCCGCAGGAGAACCTCATCTGCTCGATAAATTCGGGTTATGGCGGAAACGTCCTGCTGGGCAAGAAGTGCTTCGCTCTGCGAATCGCTTCCTACCTCGGACAGAAAGAAGGCTGGCTGGCCGAGCATATGCTCATCCTGGGCGTAGAAAACCCGCAGGGAGAGGTACGCTACCTTGCAGCTGCCTTCCCGTCTGCATGCGGTAAAACCAACCTGGCCATGCTTATCCCGCCGGATGTATACAAGGAGAAGGGTTACAAGGTATGGTGCGTCGGCGATGACATCGCCTGGCTGCGTGTCGGCAAAGACGGAAGGCTCTGGGCCGTCAACCCTGAGAACGGATTCTTCGGCGTCGCTCCCGGAACAAGCGACAAGTCCAACCCCAACGCACTGGCTACCACCCGCAGGAACACGATCTTTACGAACGTTGTCCAAAACCTTGACGACAACACCGTATGGTGGGAAGGTCTCGACAAGAATCCTCCCAAGAACGCTCTCGACTGGACAGGCAAGAAGTGGGATCCGGAAAGCGGCGTAAAGGGCGCTCATCCAAACTCCCGTTTCACCGCTCCCGCAAAACAGTGCCCATGCATCTCGCCTGAGTTCGATAATCCTGAAGGAGTACCGATTTCCGCCATCGTTTTCGGCGGACGTCGTGCGAAAACCGCTCCGCTGGTATATCAATCATTCGACTGGAACCACGGCGTATTCGTAGGATCCATCATGGCTTCCGAAACCACTGCCGCGGCTGCCGGCGCTGTCGGCGTCGTACGTCGTGACCCGATGGCCATGCTCCCGTTCTGCGGATACAACATGGGTGACTACTTCCAGCACTGGCTCAACATGGGACAGAAGATCGAGAAGCAGCCCAAGATCTTCAACGTCAACTGGTTCCGCCAGGACGAAAACGGCAACTTCATCTGGCCGGGATTCGGCGAAAACATGAGAGTCCTCGAGTGGATACTCAAGCGTGCCTTTGATGAGATCGACGCGGTAGAGACCCCGATCGGCTATATGCCGAGGCCCGAGGACATCAACATCGAAGGGCTCGATCTTGACCTTGACACGATGAAGGACCTGCTCAGCGTCGACGTCAAGTATTGGAAGGAAGACGTTGAAAACATCAAGCAGTTCTACGCCAAGTTTGACGAGTTCAACACCCTCCCGCAAGAGCTGAGAGATCAGCTTGCCGCACTTGAAAAACGCCTTGGCTGATTTCAGCTGCGCAAGTTGACGCTATAGACAGTCTCTTAATCATTGTTGCGGTAGAACAAAAGATAACAACGATCCGGTAAGTGACAGAGGTTACTTACCGGATCTTGATTTTATGCGGCTGACGTTCAAATATCGGTACTGTTCGCCCCATTTGATACCTGCCCGTAAAGACCTGTTATAGTGACCTCATCAGGTGATATGACACCTTGATGTACGGCTCCCCTTGCCCCGACCTGCGCATGACGTTTATCATCACAATTCCGCCAAAACAAAGCTGCGTCAACCAAAACTACCCGTTTTGAATGACACAGCCATATGTCTGTTACTTTATCTGAATGCGAAAAATAATCAAATATCAAGTTTTTACTGCTGTTTATTACGTAACGACTGATTTACCGCGAAGCAAACCGGATCAGTCGATATCCTCAACTACGACTTCGGGGGGATTGTCAAGTATTTCAGGGTTCTTGAAACAGTCCTTGAAATACTTCAGCGCCGTGGCAAAGTAGTGACCGTCGCAAATGCGCTCGTCGGCGGATACAGTATAGTCGATATACTTGCGCTCCACGACCGTGCCGTCCCTGGTCAATTCATACGCTTTTCTCTTTGCCCCGTATGACAGGAACAGGGGAACGTTGCCAAAGTCATACAGGTGGTGGAAGATCGGAGGGATACCCAGGGATCCCATGGAGGTTATAAAGAACGAGCCGTGGAACGGACTCAGCTTTGTAAGCGACCTGGGGATCAGGTCAAAATAATCCATAAACCTCAGGACCATCATGACAAACTTCAAAAAAAGTCCGGGTATGTAGTAGAAAAAGCGCGCAGTTGAATCGAAAGAGCTTATATCCCCTTCAGCCCTGTTGGTCTCGATCTGCTCATTGAGCTTCCTGTAGATATCATAGATCGTGTCGGTGGGCTCGCATTCTATTTTTATGATGGTCTCCATCGCATCAAGTTTCATTTCCTTCTTGATGGCCATGCAGATTTCTATATTGTTCCGGGCATATATCTTCTGGCCGCCGATAAACCGGTTGATTCCCGGCAGCTGGGAAACGGTGCGGACATATGTGGCAATCAGGATATGCAATATCCCAAGCCCTTTCAGCCCTTCTTTTCTCTTTTTGCTGATGTATCTTTCCACCCTGCTGATTTCGACGGAATCCCGGAAATAGTTCGTCGAGCCGACTCTGTCCCTCATGATATATGATGAGACGTTGTTAAGAGGATGCAAAGACCTGATCTTCCTGCCCTCTTTCCTATCACCAAGCCTGCGTTTTCTCTTTTTGGTCTCTTTCGGCATTATACTGTCCCCTTTTTCATCGTTGATTTGTGGTTTCCCAACTCTCCTTTTGATTATTTTATATTATTCCGTCACACATTACAAGTCCCGGCCGCAATTTCATGTCACCGGTCACACCTCTATTGTTCGGCGGTTTCCGGGTTCTTTTTCAGCTTATTATACAGCTCATCTCCGACGCAGAGTCTTGCGTATTTACACCAGTCGACACATGACCGGATATCGTTGTAGACTACGAACCCGCACTTGTCGCACGCCATTTCCTTGTCGATCGAGAATATTTCTATCTCGTTTCCGCATTCGGGGCAGACCTTTATTTCCAGTGTCGGCCTCCGCAAATTATCGGCCCCGTGGCATCGTTCAAACATAAGTTGCACCTCCCGTCCCTGGTTCTATTATAGTACAAAATCCGGCATTTGTAATATGCTATTGATCCGGTTTCAAAATCCGAGCGGATCCAGCATATTAATTTAAAATTATTCTAAAAAATCATCGATATCGGAAGAAACTACTTGTATTATGTACATAAGAAACTATAATTTGAAAAAAAGGAATTTTATCACAGTCTGCCTTTGCGGTGTGTGACTGCATGATACAATGCTGCTCTTAACTCTGTTTTTGGAGGTGGAAGAATGGACGAGTCATTGACCATACAACGTCATCTGGAGCAACAGCAACACAGACAGGAGGAATCTCTGCAATACCGGCGTGATTCAGAAGAAATGGTCCTTCAGAGGTCTCTGAACACTTTTGTCAGCTTAGAGGAACGTGAGGCTTTTGAGCGACAGGCTGTGAACAGTCAGAAGAGCATGTTTCAATATTACCATTTGAGCACGTTTCAGCCGGGGAAAACAGCCGAGACCTCCCAGGCTCGCAGGCCGGACATGGAGATCAAAAAGGAGCGGAAGGCCTTCTACAGCGAGCAGAAAAAGAGGGCCAGGACAAACGAGGGAGGCCTGCTTACGGAGGATGAGATCGAGAATATCGAGCTTCTGCGCCAGTCCACCTGGGGGCAGAAGACCTGGATGAAAGAGAAGAGAAAGGGCTGCGATTTCACGCAGGAAGAACTGTATCAGCAGGCGCTCATGGGCGACTTCAGTAATTTTGAACACCTTGACGAGCCTCTCCGGAACGCGCTGGCCAGCCGGTGGATGCGGCAGAACTTCGTCATGCCCAGGCCCGGCCAGACGCCGGGCGGGTATGCCAGGAACCTTGCCGAGCAGTTGGGTGCAGAAGGGCTCATGCATCCCCTGTTCAGGCTGGGCATATCCCTCGCCATGCGCAGCGGGTTCAGAGATATACCCCGAGAGTATTTCGTGGAACTCGACAACAAGACCCGGAAAGCTATGAAGGATTCATCCGTATGATAGAGATGAAGACAGCGGAAATCGAGGGCTCGAATCCTGGCAGATATGCCGGTAACGACGCAGTTTTTGATCACAGGAGGATGCAGTCATGAGCGATTTGGACCATAAGCCACCTGCCGAAGAGCTGCCTGCTTTGGATGTGACCCCGATCGACCGTACGAATCTTTCATATTTTGCGGCCCTCATACCGCCCGAGTTCCATGCCGGAGTGAAAGACGGCACGCTGTTGGCACTGGGTGCCATATCCGAGGATACGGCATGCGCCGCACTGGTCGCGGAAATCGCAGAGGCATGCATGGAACTTCGGTCAATTTTTGTCGCGCCGTCTTATAGAAGGCAGTACATAGCTTCCACACTCATCGGAGAGCTTCTGGATCTCATTGCAGAAAACGGCGAGCTCGGTATACAGAGTCTTTCCGCGGAATACGCCGATGACGGCAGCGGTGTGAAGGAATTCCTGGACTACATAGGTTTTGAGCAGGAGATGCTTGATGAAAAGACATACTCCATACCGGTTTCCGCGCTTTCGGACTGCAAGTTCATGAAGCGGACCCCGTCTCCCGGCATAAAGGTAATGTCCCTCGATACACTGTCGGCTTTCCACCTGCGCGAAATCAGCCAGGCAATGGAAAGCCGCGAAGCTAATTATTTCGGGAAGCCTATCGGCCCGGATACGGTCCTGACAAGGCTCAGCTTTGCCGCTTTCCGGGACAACAGGCCCGTGGGCTGCGTTTGCCTTAGTAAGGGAAACGGGGAAGATGAACTTGTGATGACCGTATTCTTTATCTCCGAAAGCAAGCTGCCGGTTCCCATGACTTTACTGCGGACAGCAGCGGAGTCTGTTATGGAACACTGTCCCGGTGTTTCAGTGATCAAAATCCCGGTCCTGACCGGGAGCGCAGAACAACTGCTCCAGGCACTGACCGGAGGAGTTGCCAAAGTAAGCGAAACGATGTATTCCGCAGTTTTGGAGGTTTAGCTTCTGAGAAACCAAATACCGGGTGACCGCTTCTGTCAAAGCATAATCATGGCAGTCCGGGCATGGATTCAGAGTCGTGATATGTCCCCCTTTGTATGGCATCCTGATATCAAAGTTCAGGGTCCCGCGAAGGGGCTTGACAGCATACACAGGAGATGCCATACACCTCCGCAAAATCGATTGTATTGTCATACAAATTTTGCTAAAATTTAAACGCCAAATCGGAAAAATCGAGAAAGGGGAACAAATAAATGGACATCTATGAGGCTATAAGGAAAAAACCGTTTTACCTGGACGACGCGGGAGTGGATTGGGTAAAGGATGCTCTTTCAAAAATGACTCTCGAAGAGAAAGTAGGACAGCTTTTCCTTCTCTGTGCGACGGAAGGGACGCGCGAAGAATTCGATCACATGTTCAGCGTCATGCAGCCGTGCGGGGTCATGTACAGGCTCTTCGACATAGAGCGTGCGGTCGAAGCAACAGCATATCTCAAGCAAAAGTCAAAGATCCCTATGCTGATAGCCTCGAACCTTGAAAAAGGCGGAAACGGCATCGTGACCGAGGGAACGATGCTCGGCTCCCCAATGGCCATAGCCGCAACGGGTGACGTTGAAATGGCCAGGAAGCTGGGGCGGCTGTGCGGCAGAGAGGGAGCGGCTGTGGGTGCCAACTGGGCATTTGCACCGATCATAGATATCGATTATAACTTCCGAAATCCGATAACGAATACCAGGACATTCGGTTCAAATCCTGACACTGTCAGGGATTTTGGCGTTGCATATGTCGAAGAAGTGCAGAAGTGCGGGCTTGCAGCCTCGATAAAGCATTTCCCCGGCGACGGATGTGACGAGCGCGACCAGCACCTCGTCACCAGCATCAATGACATGGATTGTGAAGAGTGGGACAGGACATTTGGCAAAGTATATCGCGCCTGCATCGAAGCCGGCGCAATGACGGTCATGGTAGGGCACATAATGCAGCCTGCATGGACAAAGCGCATAAATCCCGATATAGCGGACGAAGATATCCTGCCCGCTTCACTGTCAGAAGAACTGAAGATCGGATTGCTGCGCAATCACCTTGGCTTTAACGGGCTCATCGTTACAGATGCCACGGTGATGGCCGGATTCACTATAGCGATGCCTCGCTATAAGGCTGTACCGCATGCCATCGCTTCCGGCGCTGACATTTTCCTGTTTTCACGCAATATTGAAGAAGATTTTACATACATGATGGACGGTGTGAAAAGCGGCATCATCTCCCCAAAGAGACTGGAGGAAGCCCTTGTACGCATCCTCGCGCTGAAAGCAGCACTTCGTCTCCATGAGGACAGGCCGCTTCCTACATTGGAAAGCGCGCGTGCGATAATAGGATGCGAAGAGCACAGGGCGTGGGCAAAAGAATGCGCGGACAAGTCAGTTACACTTGTCAAGGAACAGCCCGGTGTTCTCCCTATAACCCCTCAAAGATATCCCCGTATACTCTATTGTCCGATAGAAGGCGAAGCGGGTTACGTATACACCGCGAAAGCCGGTGTCTGCGATGAGTTCAAAAAGCGCCTTGAGGACAAGGGTTTCAAAGTTACTACGTTCGTCCCGTCAAAAACCAATGAGAACAAGGTGACGCCGCACAGCTATTACAGGGAAAACTTCGACCTGGTCATATATTGTGCGAACCTTGCGACAAAGTCGAACCAGACCACGGTCCGCATAGAATGGCAGCAGCCGATGGGAGCCAACTGCCCGCATTATCTTAATGAGATCCCGACCGTATTCGTCTCCGTCGAGAACCCCTATCACCTGCTTGATGTCCCCAGGATAAAGACATTCATAAACGCATACTGCTCTTTGCCCGTCGTTCTTGACGCGATCATTGATAAACTGATGCAGGGCACCAGCGCATTCAAGGGCAAAAGCCCGGTGGATCCGTTCTGCGGCAAGTGGGATACCCGTCTGTAACCTTATATTACATGCGATCCTTATATTATTTGCGGCCCTTGTTTTCATGACTGCCAGAGCATCGAACAGGGACGACATGTCATTCAAATTGTCAGAACAAAAAATGCTTTAACGATCAAAAGCAGGCTGCTATATTGCAGCCTGTTTTTTCCTGATAAAATCCTCGACCTGCTTTCTGCTTTGGACCCCCGTATGAGCTCCCACATACTGAACGGATACGCCTGCCGTCCCGGCCGCAAATTCACAGCAGCCTCTAAAATCTCTGCCTTCGAGCAAAGCCGCAATAAATCCTGCTGCAAAATTGTCACCGGCTCCGGTCGTATCCACCGCGTCGTCCCCTATGGCCGGCAGAAAGAATCTCTCTGCAGAGTTCTTTACAAAACATCCATCCTTGCCCCGTTTTATTATTATGTTTTTTATCCCGTATCCAAGAAGCACATCTGCCATTTCATCCGGATCAGTCTTTCCTGTCAATCCCCTTGCTTCATCTTCATTCGGGAAGAAATAATCGATCCCCGGCAGCACTTCCTTGAGATCATCCAAACCCAAAGCTCTCGGGGACATCATCACATCGGCACAAACCAATGCATTATTGCTCTTTGCCGCATCAATTACTGCCGCAATACTCTCCGCAGTATAGAATGGTGATATGAACAGGCTGCCCAGGGATACTATTTCAGCATTTTTCACTGCTTGCAAATCAACTGTATACTGCTTAAAACGTATATCAGTACCGGCCTTGATGAAGTTTCTCTGGCCGTCAGGTGAGATCACAACAACGCTAATGCTCGGTCTAATATTGTCACTGATCGTACAATGCTCAATATCGACACCGGCATTATGAAGGTAATTTTGTATGAAGCGGCTCGCATCATCATTGCCAAAACCGGTGAGCAACCTGACATTTACGCCAAGTCTTTGCAAAACGATAGCCTGATTCGTCGCATCACCGCCGACACTCAGCAAAACTTCCTGAGCCTGCTTCGTCTCTTCGATAAACGGTGCAGACAAATCCGCTCCGCGAATCAGAACATCTACACATGACGTACCTACACACACAACGTCAGCATTCATGATAACACCTGCGTCTCTAAGCTAATTCTAACAGCGCCTTTAATATGTAAACATTATAATATCATGATTTTTAATTTGCGAGTGTTTTTCCCTTATATTAACTTTTGATCCATTCAGGCCACCCTGATCCCAAAGATGTAAAAGGTCTTTACAATCAGTTAAAAGGCAAAATAACGATCGAGCCTGACGCAACTAGATCAAGGGACAGAGATCATTAAAGGAACAATTGATATGCCCGATTGAAGAGAAGGCCAAAATAACAGCGGGCAGGATAGGAACAAGCCTCTATCCCGCCCGCTTTCCAATACGGAAGTTGGCAGAGGTCTCTGCAAACTGTCCCGGCATCCTATTCAGGAATGCTGATGTTACGAACTACATACTCGTAAATCATCCTGTCCAGATCGTTCTCGATCCCGATATGCGCGACCGGTTCCGCCTTCAGATCCATCCAGCCTAGGCCGGCATCGCTCCTTGGCCACATCGGCAGGCCTTCACCGTTGGGATCTCCTGTCCTGATGAAGTTTGCCCAGTAACTGCTGATCAGATCCGCCGCCCTGAAGTCGGATCCCGTCCAGGGTCTCACCGGAGGGACTCCTTTGCGGAGAGATGCGAAGGTGTACCAAAGTTCGGATGAATGCCATGCAAGCAGGTTGTTCTCATCGCGTAAGGTGCCTTTTTCCTCGGGCAACGACGGCGGCACCTGGCTGAACAAGTATGTCCAGGTGTTGGCACAGGGGAATTTCCCGGCCCTGTATTTGCCGAAGCAGCGGTTGAGCATGATGCCGCCGCGGGTGCTGAGTCCCAGGGATGCCAGGCGGCGGGACACATGATCCGCATTTTCGTCCGTGATCTCCACGAGTTTTTCAAAGCCGTACATATCGTACAGATCGCCGGTCATCTCCCTGACACGCACATAAACTTCAGCAGCGCTGGTATATGGCATCCCGCCGAGGAGCATCCCGGCCCGCATGGTGGTCTCGCCATAGTTGCTGCCCGCCAGGTAATCAAGATCCCCCGCGTACTGCGCGAAGCTGATCGCCTGATCCTGGTTGGGCACATAGTAACCGTCACACACCATTTGGCTGGGTATGGGCATCCAGCCTTTGTATCCCTTTATAATTGTATACAACCATACTTATCGGATTAAGGCTCGGATCGATTATTGTCGATATGAAAAAGAACATGGAAATGGGGCACTGGAATGAAATACGGATATCTTGTTTATGCTCTTCAGGGTTTCGGAGCAAAACCGTATTCGCGCGTTTCCGACGAAATTCGGGTATACGGCGCCCAACTGATGAGAACACAATATAGCCTTCCGGACGGGACCACTTACTACAACAGTGACTATATTTATGTCGGCTTTGTTTCGGAATTGCCGCAGGATCCCTGCAAAGCACCGCGTGATGTCATCTGCATTGCCGACATACCGCCACCCTCCGGGTATAAAGGTCATCCTGATATAAATCTTATACTGTGTGACGCAAACTCCGACCTAATGCTGTTGCTCAACTGTGTGAGTTTTCACCTTGCGGATGACGTGCGTACTACAAAAAACGACCTGCTGTTTGCCAACATGGATAATGATCAAATAACCCTGTCTTCATTGCTTGACGTGGCGTATAAACACCTGCATAACCCCCTGATCTTTACGACGGCAAGCTTCAAGATAATCGGCGTCAGAGGGCAATTTTTCAGCAGAGAAGTACTTGATGCGATCGATGCAGGCAGGATACAGGAAGATCTGATGCAGAAGTTCCGGTCCCGAAACACATACGATTTATATAAAGCGCAGGAATACATCATAGTCATAAATCGAGGCGAGTGGATAGTACTTCCCGTAAAAATTCGCTGCTTTTTGATCGGTTGGCTGTTGATATGCAATGAGGAAAGCATGTTCTTCAACTCTGACTACAGGTTTGCGGAAAACCTGGCGCAAAAACTTGCCGTCGTAATGGAACGACAAATGGAAAGATACGACGATTTTGCGATGATGCAGTCCGCGCTTTTTATCGAATTGCTGAACAAGGACCAGTATCCTGAGAAACTCTTGCGCGAGCATCTTAACTACCTGAAATGGCCATACGGAGAACAACTCTCCCTGTTCTATATAAAGATACCTAAAAATCTGAGCGATCCTGATCTGACAAAGCTTTCGCGCCGGCTTTCAGACGGGCTTGAAGGGAGCCGTTCGCTGATTTATGGCAACGAGTTGCTGATGCTGGTGCCCTTTCCCGCATATAAACAGGAAGAGATATACATAACCCTGGATAGACGCTGCAGAGAATCGAGTGTGTTGGCCCTGCTAAGCGACAGCTTTGATGATTATCTGCAAATGCAGAACTATTACATGCAAGTGCGCCGGGCTTACAAACTTGCAAAAGAAATCGCCCTTCCGAACGGATTGCACAACTATAGTGAACTGGTCCCATTCGTTACGGCACAGGCGCTTCATTCGACCAATACTCTAAAAGACTTCATACCCGGCGACCTGGTAAAGCTGATCCGATATGATATGGATCACAAGTCCGACCTGTTGTCTACTCTTGAAGCTTATATACGCTATGGCGGCCTGACACAGGATGCGATTGACTCTCTCTCGGTCTCGAAAAGCACAGCCTTCTACCGTCTGAATAAGATCCGGGAACTATGTCCGCTGGATATTGATAACGGTGTTATCCGGTCACGCATCCTTGTTGCTCTGTGTGCCTACCGAATGTATGGTCAGGTTGATATGTAGTCTTTAGTCTATACTTTTACATAAACCACTTAGCTTCATATACTCTCTATAGCTTAGTCTTCATATGACCTGCTCTTGTCTTCACAGTTGATTAAGCTGTTGATGTGAACCCAGTCAGTTTGTTGTGATCGTAACCAACAAGCTGACTCTTTCTTTTTGGTCTCCTTATAGAACTGACCCCAATCGTTATTCAGTATACCATACTGTCTGACGATTGGGGGTAGTTTAGTATGACTACAGAATGTGGTCTGTAAAATTACAGTTACTCAAGGCATCCATATGCCACGGCACGAACGCGTAGATGGTGATATTCCTCTTTGTTCGGGATCATGTTGTGCATGTAAGTGATTGCAACTCCCTCGCTCGGGTCTGCTTCCGCCCATGTGCCGGCGCCGCCGGTCCATCCGAATGCGCCTATCGAGCCGTTGTGCTGCCCCGCGGCTTTGTCTATGACGGTCCGGAAACCAAGGCCATATCCATAACCCGCCAGGTAGCTGTTGGTGAAGTCCCTGAGCTGCTGTTCATTGAGGTGGTTAGTGCGCATGAGATCGATCGTCTTGCGTCCGATGAACCTCTCTCCCTTGTAAACGCCTCCGTTTGCAAGCATCGACATGAAAACGGCGAAATCTTTGGCGCTTGAAATCAGGTTTGCACGGGATCCCTCGGGTACGGATCCCTTCATTAGCGTGGCATCCATCTCGGGCGGGAGCTTTTCAAACTTCCCGTCAGGAGTGCATCTGTAGTTTGCCACAAGCTTCTTTGCCATTTCCTCGTCGAGAAGCGTTTCCGTATCCTTGAGTCCTAGAGGTTCTATCAGTTTTTCCCGCATGTTCTGTCGAACGGACTTCCCGGTGATCACTTCTACCAGGGCCCCGATTATCTCGCTGCCGAAGCCGTACATCCAGTGGGTCCCGGGTTCGAACATGACCGGGACCCGGCTCATGGCCTTCACTTCTTCACGCAGCGTCGGAATGCGCCCGTTTTCGCAGAGTGGTTTCATGGCTTCGCTCATGGCGTTGAGCGTCGGGTTTGCCGAAGGTTCACTCAGCGGTCTCATGCAATATGGAAGGCCGCAAGACATGATCAGGGCGTCGCGGATCGTGATCGGCCGCTCAAGCGGCTCGACTGCGATCTCACCGTTCGGACGGATAACGAACTTTTTGGTATCGCGCCATTCCGGAAGGTATTCGTACAGCGGTTCGTTCAGGAGGAATTCGCCCTGCTCGAAAAGCATCATGCATATGACATATGTAAACAGTTTAGTCGTTGATGCCTGACGGAACATGGAATGCTCGTTTATGGGGATCCTGTTCTCGATATCGGCGTATCCCGCATAACCTTCATAAATCGGTTCGCCGTCCTTCATTATGACGCACGCGCATCCCGGCACCGTATTTCCCGCGAACCGGTTGAGAAGCCTGTCAAGATCCTGAAACCTGGCCATAAAAACCTCCTCATAAAACACAGAGTTTTAGAATTATTACTCCAATGCCACAGCAGATCTGTCCGTTAGGAGCCTGATTTTCTTAAATATCCGGTTTTGACGTTTCAGCACCCCTGCCTCATGCTGTCGCTCAGGCTTCCGTCCGGGTTGCGCCTGAAGCGCGACACGAACTTCCATCCGAGCTCTCCCTCGGAAGGATGCACGTCGTGGGCTTTGCCCTGCATCAGGACGAAGTTGTAATAGTCCTTCGGCTCCGGATCGTTGGTATAGAAAATATGCCGAGTAAACCGATGGTCGGGATGCTCCGCGCAAGGCCGCAGTTCCACTACCTTATGCCCGCGGACCCCTACCGCGTCGGGTTCAAGGTCGTCGACCGTAGGCTCGATTGGAATGTTGTTGAACTCTTTCCAGAAATTATATGTTATTTCCTGGTTGCATCCTTTCCTGATCGGGTATTCGCTTTCGCGCGTTCCATAGAAATACATGACCGGAAGGGTATAGCGCTTCTCCTTTTGCCTTTCGAGCGCCGCCTTCATCGGTGCGAGGTTTTTCTCCGGGTCCTCCATGCGGGGGATCGACATGTACGATGGCTCTTCCCCGTCTTTAGCCACCCTGGTGATGTACGGTGCTCCCCCCGGCATGCGGAAAAATTTCATCGTTGCGTAAGGAAATGTGGAGTCGATCGGGAACGCCGCGGCGACGATCTCGGGATGCGTGAAAGCGAACGTCATGGCCATACCGGCCCCGTTTGAGAATCCTGAGACATATATCCGCGTTTCGTCGACAGGATACTTGTTCTTAAGATATTTAATCAGCGCAAGATAATAGTCGATGTCACTGGGCAGGTCGGGATCAAGGTTTAAGTTCCATTTGAACCGGTCACTTGAGAAGGTATAGACGGTAATAAAGCCTTCGCGCTCGCCCAGCTCGTGCAGCTTTGCCATGTCGGCCGCCTTCAGCGGGTTGTCCGACATGCCGTGGCTAAACAGGACGAGAGGCACCTTTTTGTCCGGGTTTTTCCTGACGCTTTCGGGACAGGCCTCGATCCAGTCGTGGTCCAGGCCGCCGTTGTCCCCGAGACTGGTATCCTTTATATGCCATTCGAAGTTGCATTGGTCGGGAATTATCCTGCGGTCGACGTCTCCCCATACGGACGTGTTGGTACGCCTTATGATGCGGAAGAACTCCTGCCACATTATCTTCCCGGCCTCAGCATCTAAGTCCGTCTTATCCGACACGAGTACTTTCTGAAGCTTGTTATAGGCACAGGCATATAGGCCGCCGCCTTGACTGTCTGCTTTGTTGGCCTTGATGTAATAGTCAATTGCTGCGCTGTCACCGTTAAGGATATATGCCGGCATGGGGGCCCAGGTTGCGCGCCTTATAGCCGATTCAGGCATTTCCCCGCCGACGGTGCAGATCGCGGCGGCGAGGGCATGGGAAGGATGGCAGGCGGCGAGGACGTTTATAAGCGTCGCTCCGCTTCCGAACCCTACCAGGTAGTGCACGTCTCCAATTACGCGCCATCCCTCGCTGAACTGACCGCCCGGAAGGGCGCTGCAGCTCAAAGCATTTATGAACTTTTCGTCAGGGCTCATTTCATCATCTTCGCTGAACTTCCATGCCTTGCCTATAGGATTCGGAAAAGCGACGACCGACTTCTCGCGGTCGACTATATGTTCAAGCCCGGCCTTCCTGATTATTTCGATCGCCGACGCCTCGGTGTCATCCTCGCGGAGAACAGTGATCGAAGAGGACTTCCAAAGCTCGTCGTAAGGCATGTCAGGCACGGCTATATATGCGCTCCTGATGCCGTCGGGAGTCTGCATTTCCCGGAATAACAGTTTCATTCAAATCCCCTTTCCAATGCTTTTTTACCTTTTATCCACTTATTTGCCGGCTATTTTACCAGCTA
>JAAYMG010000106.1 GCA_012521525.1 Clostridiales bacterium
AAACGACATCATCAGAATCAGGCTCAAGGCCTATGACCACCAGCTGATCGACCAGGCGGCTGAGCGCATCGTCGAAACGGCAAAGCGCACCGGCGCGAAAGTTTCCGGTCCCGTACCGCTTCCGACAAAGCGCGAGATCATAACCATCCTGCGTGCGGTCCACAAGCATAAGGACAGCCGTGAGCAGTTTGAGCGCCGCACTCACAAGAGACTTATCGATATCCACAACCCCGCACCGAAGACGGTGGAAGCCCTCATGTCCCTTGACCTTCCGGCGGGCGTCGAGATTGAGATAAAGCTGTAACCTTCGGTCATGTTGGCAGTCGCCGCTGAGGCGGATGACAGGTCAACCAATAACCTTTAAGGAGGAACACAAATGCAGAAAGCGATCATTGGAAGAAAAGTCGGAATGACGCAGCTGTTCGACGAAAACGGCAAAGTCGTGCCCGTTACCGTTATAGAGGCGGGTCCCTGCGTCGTTACCCAGAAGAAGACCGTAGAAAAAGAGGGCTACGCTGCGGTCCAGCTCGGCTTTGAAGACGTTCCCGAGCGCAAGCTCACTAAACCCGAAGTAGGACATTTGTCCAAGAATTCACTGCCCTTGAAGAAGCATCTCAAGGAGTTTCGCCTCGATGATGACTCGGCTCTCAATGTCGGCGACGTTATCAAGGCAGATGTTTTTAGCGAAGGCGACCGTGTTGATGTGACCGGTATCAGCAAAGGTAAAGGTTTCGCGGGCGTTATCAAGAGATTCAACGCCAGGCGCGGAGCGATGGCCCACGGTGGCGGACCTGTTCACCGCCAGCCCGGTTCCATGGGTGCAAACACGACCCCCGCACGTATTCTGAAGGGCAAAAAGATGCCCGGACATTTGGGAGCGGAACAGGTCACCGTCAAGAATCTGACTGTTGTAAAGGTTGACGCGGAGCGGAACGTGATTGCTGTACGCGGCGCGGTTCCGGGTCCCAAGGGCGGCATCGTGTTTTTGAAGAACACGGTAAAGAACGTCTGAGGCGAAAGGAGATATAGAGGATGCCAAAAGCAGCAGTATATGATATGACCGGAAAGCAGGTCGGCGAAATCGAGCTTTCCGATGCAATATTCGGCATAACCCCAAACATTTCTGTCATGCATGATGCTGTCAGAAATTATCTGGCAAACAGGAGACAGGGTACACATTCGACGCTTACAAGAGCCGAGGTAAGCGGAGGCGGACGCAAGCCATGGCGCCAGAAGGGAACAGGACGTGCGCGTCATGGATCCATCCGTTCACCGCAGTGGACACACGGTGGAATAGTATTCGGTCCGAAGCCAAGAAGCTACCGCTTCTCGCTGAACAAGAAGGCAAAAAGGCTTGCGCTGAAAAGTGCACTGTCTTCAAAGGCTCTGGCCGGTGACATCATCGTAGTCGACAATCTGGAGCTTAACGAGATCAAGACCAAGGCCATGGTCAACTTCCTGAAGGCTGTCGGTGCGGAAAAGAGCGCGCTTGTCGTTACTCCGAATCCGAGGAAAAACGTCATCCTGAGTGCCCGGAACATCCCCGGCGTTAAGACGACGATCGCTGACGTGCTCAACGTGTACGATATCCTCAACGGACAGAAATTCATTGTTGACCGTCAAGCCGTATCTCGCATTGAGGAGGTATTTGCTTAATGAAGACGGTATATGATATCATCCGGCGCCCGATCATTACCGAGCAGTCGATGGAAGGCGTAGAGAGCAAAAAATACGTCTTCGAAGTTGACAGGGAAGCCAACAAGTTTGAAATAAAGAAGGCCGTGGAGGAGATTTTTGGAGTTAAGGTCGCCAAAATCAACACCATAAATTACAAGGGCAAACTGAAGCGTCAAGGTGTATATGTAGGACGCCGTCCCGACTGGAAGAAAGCCATAGTTACCCTGACCGAAGATTCCAAGCCGATCGAGTTCTTCGAGGGTATGGTATAAGCCCGAAATAAGTCAAAAGGAGTGTAACGCAAAATGGCGATAAAGACCTACAAACCGACGACGCCGTCAAGGCGGCACATGACGGTACTCGACTTTTCCGGGCTCTCCAAAGTCAAGCCCGAGAAGAGCCTCGTAGAGGTATTGAAGAAGACCGCCGGCCGCAACTCTTACGGACGTATCACCGTTCGTCATCACGGAGGCGGCGCAAAGCGGAAATACCGCATAATCGACTTTAAGCGCAACAAACTGGATATGCCTGCGGTCGTTCAGACCATTGAATATGATCCGAACCGTTCTGCAAATATCGCACTGATCAAGTACGAGGACGGAACACTGGCATATATCATTGCCCCGGTCGGATTGAATGTCGGGGACACCGTTGTCTCCGGAACCGGAGCCGATATCAAGCCCGGTAACTGCCTGCCGATAGAGAATATCCCGGTAGGTACATTCATCCACAACATCGAGCTCTATCCCGGCAAGGGAGCCCAGCTGGTACGTTCTGCAGGTTCTGCCGCGCAGCTGATGGCCAAGGGCGACAGGATGGCTCAGGTACGTCTGCCTTCGGGCGAAGTTCGCATGGTTCCTCTGAACTGCAAGGCCACCATCGGCCAGGTCGGTAACATAGATCATGAGAACGTGCATATAGGAAAGGCCGGACGCAAACGCCATATGGGCATCAGGCCGACGGTCCGCGGTTCCGCGATGAACCCGGTCGACCACCCGCACGGCGGCGGCGAAGGCAAGAGCCCGATCGGTATGCCGAGCCCTGTAACTCCATGGGGTAAGCCAACCCTTGGTTACAAGACACGTAAGAAGAATCACCGTACTGACAAGTATATTGTCAAACGTCGCGGCAGCAAATAGAGGGGAGGAGGCTATTCATGAGTAGAAGCGTCAAGAAGGGCCCGTTCGTGGCACCCGAGCTTTTGAAGAAGATCGAAAAGATGAATGAGACCGGTGAAAAGAAGGTCATCAAAACCTGGTCGAGGGCCTCGACTATATTCCCCCAGTTCGTAGGACACACAATTGCTGTCCACGATGGCCGTAAACATGTTCCGGTATATATAACCGAAGACATGGTCGGTCACAAGCTTGGAGAGTTTGCTCCGACAAGGACCTTTAGGGGCCATGCCGGAAGCAAGACCTCAAGATAAGGAGGCCGCTTTGATGGAAGCAAGAGCACATTTGAAATACGCACGTATTTCTCCGAGAAAGGTACAGATCATCTGCGACCTGATCCGGGGTAAGGATACTAACACCGCACGAGCGATCCTGATGCAAACACCGAAGGCAGGATGCGAGTACATGTTGAAACTCCTGAACAGCGCAATCGCCAACGCCGAAAACAACCATGAGATGGATACCCAGCGCCTGTATATTTCCGAAGTTTTTGCGAGCCCGGGACCGATACTCAAGAGATACAGGCCCAGAGCATTCGGTCGTGCATACCGCATAAACAAACGGACTTCGCACATCACCATTGCGCTGAAGGAAAAGGAATAACAGGAGGTAATTATGGGTCAGAAAGTAAATCCGCATGGACTTAGAGTCGGCGTCATAAAGGACTGGGATTCCAGGTGGTATGCATCCAACGAGAAGGTCGGAGACCTGCTGTTGGAAGATTACAAGATCCGCAAATACCTCAAGGAAACCCTGTACGCTGCGGGAGTTCCAAAGATCGAAATTGAGCGCGACACAGCCAGAGTGAAGGTATTCATTCACTGCGCACGTCCCGGTATGGTCATCGGTAAGGGCGGCCAGGAAATCGAGAAGTTGAGGCTCCAGATCGAGAAAATGGTCGGAAAGCCGGTTTCTCTCAACATAATCGAGATCCGCACACCCGACCTGAACGCACAGCTGGTAGCCGAAAACATAGCCTCCCAGCTTGAAAAGAGGATCTCTTTCAGACGTGCGATGAAGCAGGCCATGGGACGCTCGATGAGAATGGGCGCCAGGGGAATAAAGACGAATGTCTCCGGACGCCTCGGCGGCGCGGAAATCGCGCGTTCAGAACATTATCATGAGGGCACCATTCCGCTTCAGACTCTTCGCGCAGACATTGATTATGGTTTTGCAGAAGCTAATACGACTTACGGCAAAATCGGCGTAAAAGTATGGATATATAAAGGCGAAGTCCTGCAGACATCGGGACACAAGCTTTCCCGTTCGCTGGAAGCTCCCCGCCCGAAGAACGAACGCCGCCGCGATCGCCGTGACCGCCGTCAGTCAGGCCGTTCACAGAGCAAAGCCAATAAGCCGGATAATGCGGGAGCAAACCGCGGCAATGCCCGCAAGGAAGGAGGAGACAGCTGATGCTGTTACCTAAGAGAGTCAAATACCGCAGGGTTCAGAGAGGCCGTCTCAAAGGCAAGGCGAGCCGTGGAACTACAGTCACTTACGGCGAATACGGTTTAGTGGCGCTTGAGCCCGCGTGGATAACATCAAATCAAATCGAGGCTGCCCGTATAGCAATGACCCGCTATACAAAGCGCGGCGGACAGGTCTGGATCAAGATCTTTCCCGACAAGCCCATCACCGAGAAGCCGGCTGAGACCCGAATGGGTTCCGGTAAAGGTTCTCCGGAGTACTGGGTTGCTGTCGTTAAACCCGGCAGGGTCATGTTCGAGATGGCCGGCGTAACCGAAGATATAGCCCGCGAGGCAATGCGCCTGGCAGCGCACAAACTTCCGATAAAGTGCAAGTTTGTCAAGCGCGAAGATGCGACTGGTGGTGACGTAAATGAAGGCTAAAGAGATTAGGGAAATGTCGCCGGCTGAGCTGGAGAAAAAATTGGGCGACCTCAAAAAGGATCTCTTTCAACTGAGACTCCAGCACGCTACAAATCAACTGGATAATCCCATGAGGATCGTTGCAGTCAAGAAAGACATCGCGCGCATCAAGACGATTATCCGTGAAAAACAGCTCAATAAAGCGTAGTGCCCGTGAAGGAGGATATAACTGATGAGCGATAGAAACTTTCGCAAAACCATGACGGGCATAGTCGTGTCCGATAAAATGGATAAAACGATAGTCGTAGCTGTTCAGGACAGGGTCCGTCATCCTCTCTATAAGAAGATCGTTAAGAGGACATACAAACTGAAAGCTCATGACGAGAAGAATGAGTGCACCGTAGGCGATAAGGTAAAGGTCATGGAGACCCGCCCCCTGTCCAAGGAAAAGAGATGGCGCCTGGTGGAAATCATTCAGAAAGCACAGTAAGGGGGTTAATCCATGATTCAACAGGAGAGTTTGCTCCGAGTTGCTGACAACACCGGTGCAAAAGAGCTCAAATGTATAAGGGTTCTGGGTGGCTCCGGTCGCAAGTATGCAAACATCGGAGATGTCATAATTGCGTCGGTCCGCAAGGTAACGCCCGGCGGAGTTGTCAAGAAAGGCGAGGTCGTCAAGGCGGTCATAGTCCGCACCGCAAAGGGAGTCCGTCGTGCAGACGGGACATATGTCCGTTTTGATGAGAACGCCGCCGTTATCATAAGAGATGACAAAAATCCCAGGGGAACACGCATCTTTGGTCCCATCGCTCGAGAGCTTCGCGACAAGGACTATATGAAGATCCTATCGCTTGCCCCCGAAGTGATATAAGGGAGGTCAATAAATGAAACTGCATGTAAGAACTGATGATACAGTAGTTGTCATTTCCGGCAAGGATGTCGGTAAGAAGGGCAAGGTCCTGGCTACCGATCCGTCAACCGGAATGGTCCTGGTCGAAGGCGTAAATATCGTCTCCAGGCACCAGAAACCCCGCAGGCAGGGTGAAGCCGGCGGAATAATCGAGAGAGAGGGATATATCCGCGCCAGCAAGGTCATGCGCGTATGCCCCAAGTGCTCAAAGCCAACACGACTTGCTCACAAAATCGATGCCGATGGCAATAAGACCCGCGTATGCAAAAAATGCGGAGCAAATATATAGGGAGGAGGATGAGCAATGTACGTACCCCGCTTGAAAGAAAAATA
>JAAYMG010000107.1 GCA_012521525.1 Clostridiales bacterium
AGAAGGGGATATCGAGCGCCTGGAAGAGCTGGGCAGGACCATACAGAAGACGGCGATGTGCGGACTGGGGCAGACCGCCCCGAATCCGGTACTGAGTACCATAAAGTACTTCAGGGAGGAGTATGAGGAGCATATCAGATACAAGTACTGTCGTGCAGGGGTCTGTGCGGACCTGTTCATCTCACCCTGCGAAAACGCCTGTCCCGCTAACGTCAACATCCCGGGATATTTGGCACTGGTAGCCGCCGGACGGTTTATGGACGCCTATGACCTGATCAGACAGGAAAACCCGCTGCCATCCATCTGCGGAAGGATCTGCACGCATCCCTGCGAAGCCAAGTGCAGGCGCGGAACCGTAGACGAGCCTGTGGCCATATGCGATTTGAAGCGGTTTGTGGCCGACTATGCAATGAGCAACTCGGCAAATTATATCAGGCAGGATATAACACTGCCGAGGAACGGGAAAAGAGTTGCAATAATCGGCGCCGGTGCATCGGGCCTGACATGCGGATACTACCTTGCACGGCTGGGATATGAAGTGGATATATACGAAGCCGAGTCGGTTGCCGGCGGCGTCCTGGCATATGGGATCCCGGAGTACAGGCTGCCCAGCGATGTGATACAACGAGAGATCGAGGAAATCAAAAAGGCCGGTGTCAACATACTGCTCAATACCGAAGTCGGCAAGGATATCGACTTTGAAAAACTGAGGAGGGAATACCATGCCGTGTATGTCGCAACGGGGACACAGGTACCGCAAAGAGTGGGCGTGCCCGGTGAAGATCTGAAGGGAGTATTACCCGGCATCAGTTTCCTGAAGGATGTAAAACTTAAGAGGAACGTTGACCTGACAGGTCATGTGGTTGCGGTCATCGGCGGCGGAAACACCGCGATCGATTCCGCACGGACAGCGCTGCGTCTTGGCGCGAAGAAAGTCATGATTCTATATCGAAGGATGCGCGACTCGATGCCGGCATATGAAGTCGAAGTTGAAGAAGCTCTTCATGAGGGAGTCGAACTGCACGAGCTCGTTTCGCCTGTCCGATTTATAGGAAACAGGCACGGAAGGGTGGAAAAGATAGAATGCGTCCGCAGGCGCATGAAAGACTTTGACACCACCGGGAGACGAAACACCGAGAGTATAGAAGGGTCAAACTACATGATCGCAGTCGATACCGTCATCACGGCGGTGAGCCAGTATTCGGATCTGCCGTTCGTAAAAAGCAACGAGATCGGCCTGACCCGCTGGGGAACGTTCGTGATAGATGACGAGACCCAGATGACGACCATGCCCGGCGTATTTGCCGGTGGCGATGTCGTACGCGGTCCCGATGAGGTCATCCGGGCAATTGCTGACGGAAAGCATGCGGCGGTAAATATAGACAAGTATCTGGGAGGTTCGGGTAGACTCAATAAAGGCAGACGTATCGATATACCCCAGGTATTTGACGACGACGAAATCGTCAACCACGACCGCTTCCCGCTTGATATGCTTCCGTTGGAAAAGCGGAGGAACTCGTTTGGGGAGGTAGTCCTCGGATACCATAAGCTCAACGCCATTGCCGAATCGATGCGCTGTCTGCACTGCGACAGGAGGTGAATGAGTTGATCAGCTTGACCATCAACGGGAAAAAGGTGCAGGCTCCCGACGGATGCACCATTATGGAAGCAGCCAGGTTCAACGGCATAAAGATCCCAAGTCTATGCTACCTGGAAGGCATTCACTCCATAGGTTCCTGCCGTATATGTGTCGTGGAAGTGGAGGGAGCAAAAACCCTACAGGCATCGTGCATAACCAAGGCACGTGACGGTATGGTGATATGGACGAACTCAAAAACAGTCCGTGATGCAAGAAGGGTGCTTTATGAACTCATTCTTTCGGACCACAGCCAGGATTGCCTGAGCTGCAGCCGCAACCAGACCTGCGAGCTGCAGGAGCTTGGAAAGACGCTCGGTGTCGAACAGATCCGGTTTACCGGCGCCAAAGCCAGAAGCGACAAGGATGTATCCTATTCGATTACCAGGGACAACTCAAAGTGCATACTGTGCCGACGCTGTGTTACCATATGCAACGAAGTGCAAAGCACCGGAGTGCTGTTCCCGCAAAACAGGGGATTCGAAACTGTTATCGGACCTGCTATGGAACTGCCTATAGGTTCAACGCACTGTGCCTTCTGCGGACAATGTACCGTAGTATGCCCTGTCGGTGCATTAAAGGAAACCGATTCGATCCAGCAGGTGTGGGATGCGCTGCACGATCCCGGAAAGCGTGTCGTGGTCCAGGTTGCGCCTGCGATACGCGTTGCGATCGGGGAGGAGTTTGGCCTGGAACCGGGGACCCGCTGCACGGGGAAGCTCGCATCGGCCCTTGAAGCCCTGGGATTTGACGACATATTCGATACCAACTGGGCGGCAGACCTGACCATAATGGAAGAAGGCACCGAGCTGCTGAACCGCCTGAAGAAAAAACTTTCCGGCGGGGACGCGGTCCTGCCCATGATCACAAGCTGCAGTCCCGGCTGGATCAAGTTTGTTGAAAACGCTTTCCCGGATGAGCTGGACCACCTTTCCACCTGCAAGTCACCGCACATGATGATGGGAGCTATTGTAAAGTCCTATTACGCCGATAAAATCGGTGTCGATCCGAAGGACATATATGTGGTATCCGTCATGCCCTGCACTGCCAAAGAGACTGAAATCATGCGCAGCGAGATGCAAAACGGGGGATATCAGAATGTGGATGCCGTCCTGACAACCAGGGAACTGGGTGAGATGATCAGGGAAGCAGGTATCGACTTCGTAAATCTCCCTGACAGGGATTTCGACGCACCGCTGGGCATTTCGACCGGAGCCGCCGATATATTCGGTGTGACGGGCGGGGTCATGGAAGCCGCGATCCGAACGGTGTACGAAATCGTTACAGGGAAGGAACTGCCTTTCGAAAAGCTCCACATCAAGCCTATCATCGGACTGGAGGGCATAAAGGAGGCCACTGTCAGGATAGAAGATACGCTGCCGCAATACAGTGAATTCAAAGGGATCGAGCTCAGGGTCGCAGTGTCAAACGGACTGAAGAACGCGAGAGCGCTCGTCGAGCAGATAGGCCGGGGAACATCACCCTACCACTTCATAGAAATAATGGGTTGCCCCGGCGGATGCATCAACGGAGGGGGCCAGCCCAGAAGCAGCGACCCCAAGGTCCGTGAGAAGCGGCTCAAAGCGCTTTACGACGAGGACGAGTCGAAGACCCTCAGGAAGTCCCATGACAACCCGGCCGTACAGGCGGTCTACAGGGAGTTCCTGGGAGAGCCTGACGGGGAAAAGTCGCACAGTTTGCTCCACACGAGATACATAAAGAGGGGTATCTTCAACGAACTTTCAGACGAGTCGTTTGAGGTCCGGCCTGTCAAAGCTTCCGCAAAGGTCAGGGTGCCCGTATCTCCGCTGGCAGTGCAAACTACGAGAAGGGAAGTCGCCGAGACCGCAAAGAAAGAGCAGTCGGTCGACTATTCCCGCCTTCTGGCGCTTGAGTCGGAAAATCAGAAACTGCGCAGAGAAGTAGAAGAGGCACAAGAGACCGTCCGACTGCTGAAGGGAGTTATCTCAACATACAGCAAGCGCAGGAAGTAACTTAGACCGCTTCAAACGACGGCAGCCGGTTGTAACGAATCGGCAAAAAGCACCGCAATGCCGGATAAAACGGCTATATTGCGGTGCTTTTTTCTAATGCCGGTCTAAGTGTATCAAGTGTATAA
>JAAYMG010000108.1 GCA_012521525.1 Clostridiales bacterium
CAGGCGCAGGAGCCGCCTGCGGAGCCACAGCCGGAGCATATGCGGCATATTCAGCAACGACCATGGCCTCGCCTTTTTCTACCTCAACCTCATAAGTCGTTCCGTTCAAAGTCACTTTATATTTCATAATGTCAAAATCCTTTCATTCATCCAAAAATATGGTGATAGGTGACTCATAATATATTTCGGATGCAGACTTCCATACTGACAGGCTAATCAACGCGCTTTATAGATTTGAAGCGCAGCTGGTTCAGCGGCACATTGAGGTGGTTGGCGACAATGGCCATGACCATGGCAGCCTGCTTTTCCGGGACATCATACAGCTTGATCACACCGGCAGAACCGGGTGCGGGCTCATTATTTGCAGTGGCGGGTTGTGCTGCACTAACCGGCTGGGTTGTGCTTGCCTGCCGAACAACAGGAGCGGCGGATACGGCAGCAGCCGTGCTTTCTTCATGGACGGTTTTATTCTTCTTTTCCTTGAAGACCCTGGCAAGAAGGACCACTACCACCATCAATGCCACGAGCATCGCAAACACGATGGCCATCCCCAGCACGGAAAGGCCGCCGGCTTCCGCTAACGTTACACTTGTCAAGGCTGTTTTTATCATCATAGCCTTCCTCCTATGCTTCTACGATGGTGTAGACGGCCTTGTTTTCTTCCTTCTCCTTGCGCTCTTTGAGGAATTTCTCTGCTATGGCCGGGAAGAGGGCGTAGCTGAGCACATCTTCGTCCGACTTCGCCAGATCTCCGATTTCCTTCTTGAACTTTTCAAACTCAGGAGGCAGAGAAGCGGCATACCGGTCGGTGATGCGGGGCTCGTCGCCAAGTACCTTTTTGATGATTTCGGGATCGATCTCTCCGGGAGGAGTGCCGTACTCACCGCGGACATAGGCGCGGACTTCTTTGGAAACGTTTTTGTAGCGCTCGCCGGCTATTACGTTGCTTACCGCCTGGACGCCGACCATCTGGCTCATGGGTGTGACAAGGGGCGGATAACCCAGCTCGGCACGTACCTTGGGAGTCTCTGCGAGAACTTCCGAGAGGCGGCCGATAGCATTCTGGGCCTTCAACTGGGCGATCAGGTTTGAAAGCATTCCGCCGGGGATCTGGTAATTGAGGGCATCGGTCTCTACGCCCATTACATACGGATCCAGGAGTCCCGTCTCAAGGTATTTGTTCTTGACGGGTTTGAAGTAGTCGTTTATTTCCTTCAAAACAGCATCGTCAAGGTCGACTTCGTATCCCAGCTGCCGCAGCGCGTATACCATCGACTCGGTGGAGTACTGGGATGTGCCGCCGGACATGCTGGATATCGATGTATCTATAATGTCAGCACCTGCTTCCACCGCCTTCAGCAGGGTCAATGGTGCAAGTCCGGTAGTGGAGTGGGTATGGAGATCTATGGGAACCTTGACGGTCTCCTTGAGGGCTTTGACCAGATCATAAGCCTCTTGCGGTCCCATGATGCCTGCCATATCCTTTATGCATATCGAGGACGCGCCCATCTCTTCCATTTGCTTGCCGAGCTTGGCGTATGCTTCCAGGGTGTGAACAGGTGATGTGGTGTACGATATAGCGATTTGGGCTTCTCCTCCACGCTTGATGGTTTCGTCGACCGAGACCTCAAGGTTGCGGAGGTCGTTGAGTGCGTCGAAATTTCGGATTATGTCGATACCGTTTTCGATGGCTTTTGCCACGAATTTACGGACGACATCATCCGGATAGTGCTTGTAGCCCAGGAGGTTCTGTCCGCGAAGAAGCATTTGAAGCTTTGTGTTCTTCACGTTTTTGCGTATGTTGCGAAGCCGCTCCCACGGATCCTCGTTCAAGTAACGAAGGCACGAGTCAAATGTGGCGCCGCCCCAACATTCGAGTGAATAATAACCTGCCCTGTCCATGGCCTTAAGAATGTCTTCAAATACACTGTACGGCATCCTTGTGGCCAGCAAAGACTGTTGTGAATCACGGAGCACAGTCTCTGTAAACCTTACTTTCATAAAATCCTCCTTCTATTTATGGGAAGTACATTTATTTCAAGCAACATACGCTCCCGATAAATTATAAGATTCTATAATCGAACGGAGAGCAATGATGCCAATCTACCCCATTCTAATCATCCAATATACATAATAACATATGTCTGGAAAAATGGAAATGAGAATGTTAAACAAAATATGATGGATTATGCGCGGCTTTAGTTTAAATAATTGTGCAGTATTATGCCCGATTATCATACCGGTTTTCGTGGCGATAATATAATCGGCCTGTGCTTTTGAGGACAGGCATCGATCGAACACAAAAAACTTGACACACGGATAAACGGTAATATATAATCTAATTTGCGCCAATCCGCGTCGGTTTTCTATATTTTATAATGTATAGTATATGCGTTTGGCGTCGCATTGGAGTAAGGGGGTGTTGCAGTTGAAACGTACCTATCAGCCTAAGAAGCGCCAGCGTTCCCGTGAGCATGGTTTCCGTAAGAGGATGCGTACCAGAAACGGTCGAAAAGTCTTGAAAGCGCGCCGCGCTAAAGGAAGAGCACGCCTGACCCATTAAGGAGGCGTCATGAATTTTACCCAGTCCCTAAAGGAGAATTACGAGTTTAAACGGCTATACCGGAGAGGGAAAAGCGAAGCGGGGCCCTTTGTCGTGGTATACTGTTTGAAAAACGGCAAGGATATAAACAGGTTGGGAATCACGACCGGCGCAAAGCTGGGAAAGGCAGTCGTTCGAAACAGGATAAGGCGTCGCATCAAGGAGGCGTACCGGCTCTCGGAGAACCGAATGAGGCGCGGATATGACATAGTGGTTGTTGCAAGAGGGCGCTCGGTATCCGCCAATTATCATCAGATAGAATCGGACTTGCACAGATGCCTTCACAATCTTGGAGTAATGCCTGATATATCATGAAGTGGCTGTTGTTGAAACTGATCGACTTTTACAGAAAAAGCATTTCGCCAATGACACAACCTTCCTGCCGTTTCATCCCCACATGTTCCGAATATGCAAGACAAGCCATAGAAAAATATGGAGCGGCGAAAGGCTCATGGCTTGCATTCAGGAGACTGCTGAAATGTCATCCTTTTCATAAAGGAGGATATGACCCGCTTCAATAGATGTCAAATAGTTCGGAGTAAACGGTCTATAGACCGCGGTCTTATCGGCAAGACCGACAAGTAAGAGCCAGGCTCTAATGGAGGATAGCCTCAGTGTGGAATGCATTAATAGTTCAGCCAATTGCGTGGCTGCTAAGAACGCTGTATGAACTAACCGCCTCTTATGGCGTTGCACTTTTATTATTTACATTATTGATGAAAATCGTCTTTTTGCCTTTTGGAATAAAAAGCAAAAAGTCGATGTATGCCATGCAGCGTTTGGCCCCGAAGCTCAAGGAGCTGGAAGCAAAATACAAAAACGACAAAGATAAGTACAACCTTGAATTGCAGAAGCTCTACAAAAAGGAGAAAGTCAACCCGCTCTCGGGATGCCTGTGGACCCTCCTTCCGTTTCCGATACTGATCGCCCTTTTTGATGTCGTACGCAGACCGCTTACAAACCTGATGCGGCTGAGCAGCGAGCAGATAAGCATGATCTTGGCAAACCCGGCCGTAAGTGAAAGCTTGGCTTCCAGGGGCGTGGATTTGGGAAATGCAGCAGCCCAGAACCAGATTTCGCTCGCAAAAGTCATTTCCGAAAACTTCGGAATCCTTAAGACGGCATTTCCGGAACTTGCATCGTCACTGATCAACATCGACTTTACTTTTCTGGGGCTGGATCTTTCGCTTACGCCTTCATATGTGCATATCAACGCTTACTGGTTCATTCCGATCATATCCGCTGCACTGGCATATTTCGGAATGAAGATCGCCCAGATGTCCAGCGGCGCCCCTGTTACGCAGGAGCAAAACCAGCAGGGCAAGATGTTTGCACTTATGAACCCTGTTATGTCGTTATGGCTTGGATTTACTTTGCCTACCGCCATGTCGCTATACTGGATAGCAAACTCAGTGTTCAGCATCATCCAGGACGTCCTGCTCAACATGTACTTCAAGCGTAAATTCGATCTGAAAGAAGCAGAAGAGAAAAAAGAGCAGGAAGCTCAGAAACAGGCTGCAGCAAAGAAGAAAGCTGAGCTTTCCGAGGAACGTACTCAAGACTCTAAGACTACCCGCTCCAATCTGTCCAACATTTCGAGAAAGAAGTACGAGAGGCTTAAGAAGCAAAGCAAGTTGTATATGCAGAACAAACCGAATACTACCGGAGATGATGATAAAGCCGACTCCGACACTGCGGATGATGTGAAAGGAGCGACAGACAATGATTAGGTCGGTAGAAGCTACCGGCAAAACCATAGAAGAGGCCTTTGCCAATGCCATGAGCGAGTTGGGCATTGATGACGATACACTTATAAACGTAGAGAAAGTTGTTTTGGAGAACCCGAGAAGCGGTTTTCTGGGGATCGGCAGCTCACCCGCAAAGGTCCGCGTCAGTTATGAGATAAGCAGAAGCGACAAAGCTGTGGCCTTTTTGCAGGGGCTGCTGGAAAGGATGGGAGCACTGGCACATCCTGTTGTCATTAAATCCGATGACGAGAACATCGAACTCTCCATCGAGGGTGAAAACCTCGGAATGCTCATAGGACGCAGGGGAGAAACCCTCAATGCCATCCAACATATCACCAACTACGTAGTCAATCGTGGAGAAGATGGCCACGTACGCGTCATAATAGACGTTGAAAATTACCGCAGAAAACGCGAAGAGTCCCTTCGCAAACTGGCTGAAAAGACGGCCTCCAAGGTTTTGCGATTCAAGCGCAATATTGCACTGGAGCCTATGAACGCATACGAACGCCACATAATCCATTCAGCGCTTCAGGACTGGAAAGATGTCTCGACATTTTCATCGGGAACCGAGCCCCGCAGATGTGTTGTCGTCAGCTATACCCCAAACGGAGAAAAACCTGAAAAAGGGCATCGCTCGCGTTCAAACAGGGCTTAAAACTCTTCGAGTCTAAAATCAAGTCAAAAATTGAGAGCCATACCTCGCTGACAGCGCAGGTATGGCTCATAAATTATCAACATGATTTGCGACGCGTCATATTAGATGGATAATCATTTCCCTGTAAACATAATTGTTGCTATATGTATTGATTGTAATATGATCGCTGCAATATGTTATCTATTGTGATTCGATCGCTACCATATGTTATTGATAAGGGATCATGATATGGATCATGTTATTGTCATGACACGGATCATGTTATTGACATATTAATCCTCGGTCATGAAGAGGACGCCCAAAGTGTTTGGACCGCAGTGGGATGAAATCGTGCAGCTTGCGCGGGTGATATATATGTTCTCAAATATATTGCGGCTCTTGACATAGTCATAGACCAGCTTGATGCGCTCTTCGGATATACCTGAATGAGTTATGAACGCGCGATCCTTCTTGATTTTTGAAAAACGGTTTAGGCGTTCCTCGGCATACTGCAAAAGGACCTTATCCAGGTTTCCGCGATAAATTTTGCTTACGTCCATGGCACCGCCATTATTGTTGTCGACCGCTATGCAGGGCTTGAGTTTCAGCAGGTTGGCCCCCAATGCCGCAACAGCGGAGCACCGCCCTCCGGCGCGCATGAATTCAAGGGTATCAAGGATGAAGCTCGCATGGGAATGCTTAGTAAGTTTTGCAACCTCCTCGGCAACTTCCTTTGCCGGCATGCCTTTTGCGATGCGTTCGGCAGCTTCTATAACCAGAAGGGCTATACCGGATGAAAGGTTGCAGGAATCTACAGGGTAAACGTTACCGAGTTCTTGTGCTGCCGCAACGCAGTTCTGGTACGACGATGACAGTGCTGAGCCAAGAGAGAAATGGACGACATCGTAACCCTGCTCGGTCCATTGACGGAAGAATTCAATGTAATCGGAAACGTTGAAAGCAGAAGTCTTAGGAAGGATGCCTTTATCCCAGTAGGCTTTATATATGTCATCCGGCGTTATCGTCACTCCGTCGACATAAGCCTTGTCGTCCAGGGAAATATTGTAATACATCAGCTTAACGTCATACTTTTCTCTTAGTTCGTCGCCAAGGTCGCATGCGCTGTCAGCACACAGAACAACTTTGTTTGCCATATTGAGTTGATTCCTCCCCAAAATTCAATATCCTCAAATATTATTTATGTATTGCCATTTTTGAGCATGAGTCAAGTCCAAAATAGTGTGTAAATTACCTCGGTTA
>JAAYMG010000109.1 GCA_012521525.1 Clostridiales bacterium
CGACGATATAAAAATCGCGGGTCTCATGCCGCTAAGGTATCCGCTTTTTATACGCAATATAGAATCCGCGCCGGATGAAAGGTTAACGCTGTCAGAAAGCAGCATGGCCTTGTCGCTTTCGCTATATCTGTAGACCTCTGCGACAGCGGTCTGTGAGGCCAGGTCGTGACGGACAATGATGAGCTCGTTTACACCGTCATCGTCTATATCGAATAGCGAAATTCCGGTATAGGTGTTCGACATCATCTCAAAGAAACCGTCATCGCTCACCGAATAGACTGACACCGCCTTCGGCACTCCTGAGCCCAATGACCGGCCAACGATTATTTCGCTGTATCCGTCTCTGTCCGTATCATAATAATATACGCAGTCAAAAACAGAGCCTTCCCCTTCTACAGATGCCTTGAGAGTATATCTTCCCTCAACCTGTGTGAACAGGCACAGCTTGAGAGGTTTCTCGCTTGCCGTACGCATGAAAACGATGGCTTCTTTCGTGCCGTCCCTGTTCAGGTCCTCCAGCTGCACCGACTGCCTTCTGGAGCCGGAAACAGGGGCCGCATACTCCCCGTACAGACCCAGCTCCTTGTCGATTTCGGATTGAAGCTGTTTGAACTCGCTTGCGATCTCGGGGACAGCAAGAAAGTCACTGGACTTTACACTTGAAAAGCCGCAGCCGCTCAACATCAAAAGGACAAGAAACAAAGAAAAAAGTGCCGTTTTTTGTCTAACCATCGCTCTTTCCGTCCCAAGTAATCTTACTGTGTATTGTACCACAATTTGAGAACAGTGTAAACAAACAAAAAGCACGCAAAAGACCGGTAGGCCTTAAGCGAGCCATGCAAGCTGCCATGAAATAAAGCCGGTTTCGGCTTTATGCAATTGCTTTTCTCAGGAATTCGATCGCCTTCTTTTCCATCCTCGAGACCTGGACCTGCGATACCCCCAGTATCTTTGCAGTCTTGTCCTGTGTCAGGCCTTTGTAGAACCGCAGGAATATAAGCATTTGCTCTTTCTGAGGAAGCATCGAGATGGCTTCCCTGAGCGCTATGCTTTCCACCACCTCGTCCTCCATGCCGTCGATCCCGAGCGCGCTTTCAAGAGTAAAGCCGCCGTCACTGTTTTCCCGCTGAAGCGAATCCGGCGTTTCCGTTGCAATTTCGGCCGCAGCGATGTCTTCCGGTGACAATCCCGTCTCTGCCGAAAGCTCGGACAATAGCGGTTCCCTTCCGAGCCGCTGGTTCAGGCGTTCCCTTGCCTGCCTTATGAAGTTGGCGCGCTCTTTGATGCTTCGGCTGACTTTGACCGCCCCGTCGTCCCTCAGGAACCTCCTGATCTCTCCGGCGATCTTGGGGACAGCATATGTCGAAAAACGGGTTCCGAAACTTTCGTCGTATCCTTCGATCGCTTTCAGGAAGCCAAGACACCCCAACTGGTAAAGGTCCTCCGCTTCGACTCCGCGACCGAAAAACCTCCTTGCAATGCTCCATATCAGGCCGGAATTCTCCTTTATAAGCGTTTCGGCCGCTTCCTTGTCGCCCGATTTCGCCAACCTGATCAGAGATGTCATATCATCTATGCTGCTCACTCATATCACCGCGCTGTATTCCGTGGGGCTATCCTTTTCAGCATTCTTACGGTAGTGCCTTTACCCACCTTTGACCGCACATAGAGCTTGTCCATAAAGCTTTCCATTATAGTGAACCCCATACCGGAACGCTCTTCGTTGCCGGTCGTAAACATGGGTGCCCTGGCCTTCCTGACATCTTCTATGCCGATCCCCCAGTCCTTTACCGTGATTTCGAGCACACCGTCCTCGAATATACGACCCCTGAGCATGACTCTTCCTATCTTATCGGGGTATGCATGGACTATGCTGTTAGTCACCGCTTCGCTTACGGCAGTTTTTATGTCGTTGATCTCGTCCAGCGTCGGATCGAGCTGCGCCGCAAACCCTGCAATAGCGGCCCTGGCAAAACCTTCGTTTATTGACCTTCCGGGAAATTCCAGTTTCATTTCGTTTACAGGACATCTTTTGTCTTTGCTCATATGTATCCCTCTCTATTCAAACGTTACGATTCGCTCCAGCCCGGCGGTGTTGAAGACCTTCATGGCACCCGGCGGCGCGTTCTTTACAATTACCTTTCCTCCGACTTCCGACATCTTTCGATAGAGGCCGAGTACGACTGCGATGCCGGAGCTGTCCATAAATGTTACCTCGGACATATCGAGTGTGCAGATCGTCGGAACGAGTTCTTCCGTAGCGTCGGCGATCTCTTTCAGGGCGTTTTTTGCCGCATGATGGTCGAGCTCACCGGAAAGCTGTATGACCAGACCGTCCTCGGTGTCCCTGACGTTTATCTTCATATGTTTGACCTCCCAAAAAAATCCCGTCTGCGGCGCATGTCCGCATGACGGGATTGTATCATATACCTCTTGTCGGGTTTTGTTGAATTGTATAAACAGGCACACTTTTGTGCGTTACATTGCGTTTACCGTATCAATGCCGAGAATGTCCAGGGTCTGTTCGAGCATCCTGCCCGTTATCACGCACAAAGCGATCCATGTGTTCCGCTTCTGCGGGTCGGTTTGACCGAGTATCCTGCAGGAACCGTAAAACACGTTGAACGCGTTTGCAAGTTCATACATGGCATCACAGATATAATTTGGCAGTTTTTCTTCATATGCCTGGTAATATGAGCTTGCAAGCATTTCCATCTTCAGGAGTATATCTTTCTCAAGTTCCGACCGGACTTTTATGTCGTCAACATTGACGGCAGCTTCATTGCCCAGCCTGTCAAATATCGACCTGATCCTCACCAGTGTATACAGCAGATACGAACCGGTTTTTCCGTCAAACTGCAGGAATTTATCAATGTCGAAAATGTAGTTTCGGATCCTGTTGCATATCAGGTCGCCGAATTTCAGTGCGGCAACCCCTACTTTTCTTGCCGTGTCGGTGCCTTCATTTTTGGCTTCGTCGGACAGCAGCTTTTCGGCAGCTTCGGTAACAAGGGAAATCAGGTCCTTAAGCTGCATGATGCCCCCTTCCCTCGTCTTGAAAGGCTTGCCGTCTTTGCCGTTGACCGTTCCGAAAGGATAATGAGCAAGCTTTGTTTCGGGCCTGACGATCCCGGCCTTGCGGGCGGCTCTGAACACCTGCTCGAAGTGCAGGACCTGCCTGGCGTCGGTAAAGTACCATATTTCATCCGGATCCTGCTGCCGCATGCGCATCAATATGGTACCCAAATCTGTGCTGTGATACAGGTGGGCGCCGTTGCTCTTCCTGAGCATCACAGGCGGTATGGGCTTGTCGTCATCCGGCAAACCGACATCCATCACAAGCGCACCGTCACTCTCATAAGTGAGGCCGCGCTTTGTCATATCTTCGATCATGGGATCGATATATTCGCTGCAAGTGCTTTCGCCATACCAGAGGTCGAACTGCACGTTCAGCTTTTCATAGTCACCTTTGATATCCGCGATCGAAACGGCACATACGTCTTCCCAAATATCATAATAGCCCTTTTCCCGCTGCTGGAGCTTATATGTTATCTCCTGCGCCAGTTTATAAAATTCCTCGTCAGTCTTGGAGCGGGCACTGGCCTCGGGATAGACGCTGTTCAGGTCGTCAACGGTAAAAGGCGGCTCTTGCGGTTTCTTCCCTTCAAAATATCCTGACAGGTCATACTTCTCGAGTAGTCCCGCTATTACAAGACCCATCTGCAGTCCCCAGTCGCCCAGGTGGATATCGCCCGTAACTTCGCACCCCAGGAACCTGGCCAGCCGCTTCATTGCCTCGCCGATGATCGCGCTCCGCAAATGACCGACATGCAGCGGTTTTGCAATATTAGGACCGCCATAGTCGATGATTATCCTCGGAGGGCATTCCAGCTCGTCCACGCCGCACCTTTTGTCTTCATACAAGTCCAAAAGCAGTTGTGTAAATCCGTTGTCATTGATCCTGAAGTTGAGGAATCCGGGAGGTGCAGCTTCCGCCACAGCGTATGAAGCTGCTTTGTTGAACTCCTCGGCCAGTTCTTTGACTATATCAAGGGGTTTCTTCCGGAGGGTCTTTGCGAGTTTGAACGCAGAGTTGCACTGGTAGTGGCAAAGGTCCGGCCTGTCCGAAAAAGTCACCGACAGGTCCTCCAGCGGATAACCCAGTCGCTCAAAGCATCCTGCAAGATCTTTTTTGATTTGCTTGATAAGAATAGTAATCACTCCAGTCATTGGTCTGCCTGAGAAGCTATGTTATCACCCAAAGCAGTCATCGTCAATAGTTTGCACAGTTGTCAAAGGAAGTTTATATCATATACATTTCCAGAGAGCACACATATAAGAACATAATGCACGTTTATTTACTGTATATCCAATTATAAACGCGTTATGTAAGCAGGCTGTCATCTTTTATAATCGAGAAACTCTTTCACGCTTCTGCTTTTTGTCAGCCAAACGATGTTGATTATCCTCCATATTATCAATGCAGCAATGAGGAACTTCAGCCAACCGAATTCCACGCCGTATATCGTGAGAGGAAACATAAGCAAATAATATAAGTTGGTAAATATATTGATCCCGAAGATTATGACATAGACTACCTGCACCCAGGTTTTTCCGTTGAATAGCCCTACAGCGAGCAGTATCGAAATTGCCACTGCTACGATATTTGCAAAGCCAAAGTTTAGTATCAGGGCAAGAACTGCGCTGACGATATCGACGGCAATGATTGCCGTGACCATCTTTTCTCCTTTATCTATCAGGTTCCGCTGCTCGGTTATCATATCAACGCGCCTTGCTTTGGATCCCGCGCCTTCAATATCATCTATCCTGCCGAAATTCAGGGTTACATTCTGAGATGCTTTCGCAGCCGCATTCTGTGATTTGCTTTGAGAAATATCGGGGGATCCGTTTCGCGATTCAACAGGATGGACATTTGGAGATAAATCATGCGTCTGAAGAGGCCGCTTTGCCGCAACTACCTTAAGTCCTTTTGAAAGTGCCACTACGTCAGGAACATACTTCATATCCAGCCTGTCAATAGCTTCAACTACATCATTCATTTGACTTCCGAAGCCAATGATGCGATTCCGATAGTCAGACAGGACTGTGGGTATCAGGTTGGGTTCCTGTATCATCGTTTTTATCTCATCAACGGAAAATGAAAGCTTTCTCAGCAATGAGATGGTTTCAAGCCACGAAAAGTCCTGTTCCGAATAGTTTCGATGGACGCGCCCATCCTTTTCCACTTTTTCTGGTGATATCAGACCTTCCTCTTCGTAATAGAGTATCGTTCGTTCTGTAAGACCGGTTCGTTTGCACACCTCGTATATTGTCATATGACCCTCCAATAATATGTCTGCACGGTTCCTGATCGCCGTCTGCCAGACAATTTTGCTAAAAGGTTACATGATCATCCTGTTTTCAAAACTCATCGTCAGAAATCGTCCTGAAGAACAAGCCCATTGGGTGTAAGGCGATATACCTTGTCACATACCTCGGACAGGAATTTGCGGTCGTGCGAAACGCTTATTATGGCGCCTTTGTAATCGACAAGGACTTTTCTTATGACCGGATTGGACAGAGGACTGAAATTACGAGTCGGTTCATCAAGTATCAGAACATTGCATCCCCTTAAAATCATGCTGAGGAACAACAGCTTCGCCTTCTGGCCTCCGGACAGGTCCGAAATATCGGATGTCATCTCCTCATGGGTATATTTCATACTCCCGAGAAAGGTCCTTGCCTTTGTGATTTCTTCCCTGCTCCCGTCTTTTGCAAGGAGCGATACGGGGGTCTGGCAGGGATCGAGGAGATCACCGTAGTTCTGGGGCATATAGGCAGCATTTATATCTGTCCTCTTCAACAGCTCCTGCGCGATGATCCGCAGCAGTGTCGTTTTGCCGCTTCCGTTTGCCCCGATTATGCCTACGCGTTCCGGGCCAACGACCGATAGACTGACATTTCGTGCTAGGATCCTGCCGCCGTCACCGGATTTCAGTTCATCGATCTGCATATCGAGGATCCTCTTGGAAGCAGGCAGGTTTATGTCGTCTCCGAATGATACCAGTATCGCTTCCTCAGCCTCAGGAAATTCGGTAAACGATTCCTTTTCCCTTTCAAAGCGCGCCTTCATGGATTTCATGGAATGGATCTTCTTCTTTAGAAGGCGTCCGCCGCTGGGATCGGCTCGTGAAATCGTGTTTTGACGGTGTTCTACCTTGCTGTATATCTGCCTCCAGCGGTCCATTTTCTCATTGTACTCTTCCCTTTCGCTCCGTGCGACCTGTTCCTGGTGCAGGAACTTTCTTGTCCTGGCTTCGACATAACTGCGGTAGTCCGTTTTTTGCACGGTGCATCGCGGCCTGGTCTTTTTCCGAAGCTGTTCCAGGTGTATGATTTTGTTCGCCGTATTTTCCAAAAGGGTTTCGTCGTGTGAAACGTACAGTATCGGCAGTTTGCATTCCGAGATAAAAGACTCAAGCCACATTACCGTATCAATATCCAGATCATTTGTCGGTTCGTCCAGAAGCAGCAGATCCGGGGATCGCATAAGGATCCTGGCGAGCCGGATTTTGACCTTTTCTCCTCCGGACAGGGTGTTGACAGGTCTGTCCTCATAATAAAGCCCGGGCTCTATGCCGAGTTCGCTGAAGGTTTTGATATGCGCGCTATAGTCATAGTCGTTGTCTGAAATATACTTGCAAAAATATTGATAGACAGAAAGGTTGCCGTCAGAAGGATCCATTTCCTGCTCAAGATATCCGATGACCGCATTGTTCGTAACTATTTCGCCGGTCCACGTGCAATATGGCTCGACAGACTGCGGCGAATATATCAGCTTCAACACCGTGCTTTTCCCGTTGCCTTCTTCTCCGATCATTGCCGCCTTGTCCCCTGCATTTACCGTAAACGAAAGATCCGCGACAAGCTCCCTGCTGTCCTTATTCATGATTATAGTCAGGTTCTTTATGTCAAGCATACATGCATTCCTCCCTTTTCAGATGGCAAGCAAAACAATACGCCGCTTGAATCAGCGGCGCAAAGCTTCTTATAGGAGTAATGCACTATAAAACTGCCAAACTACCTAAAGAAACGGATTGACCTCTGATCCAAAGCAAACGTCGATTTATCGCTGCGTCGTACATTGCTGATCATTCCATCCGCTTCCTTTCGTCAGTTTTGACCATTTTAACATAAGTATGGAAAAATATCAACCACTTTATTGCTTTATATATAAACTTCGGATCACACTGTTGACAAACCCGCAGGGCAATATCTTCTGCAGGACGGCAAACAGCTTGTATTTCAGGCCAAGCGTGTATAGCGGTTTTATCCGACTCCTGCTGGCTATACGCAGGATATCGGACGCTATCATTTCAGGCAGAAGGCCGTTTTTTTCGTCCTCCTCCATGACAGAAACTGCCGCCTCTATCCTTCCGCCATATATGTCGTCTCCGCATGTGCTTTTTTGCCTTGCGCCCGTGAATCCGGTCCTTACATCACCGGGCATTACGGCGCAGACAGATATCCCAAAGTCTTTAAGCTCGTTTGATAATGCGAGAGTCAGTGAATTGACGGCGGCTTTTGATGCTGAGTA
>JAAYMG010000110.1 GCA_012521525.1 Clostridiales bacterium
CTTGGACGGCCACGCACCGGTAGGCGCGACCGTAATAATGCGTTTGTTGCTTGTTGCGGCCATACAGGACCTCCTTTCAGGTTAAAACCCTCCGTAGTGGTAGGTGCGATCCGGGACAGGGTTCAAATCGTCTTCGTCAATTTCCGCGACGCAGCGGGCCATTGAGCCGTCGCCGAGATACCAGCGGAGCGGGAAGCAGTAGAAGCGGAAGCGCTTGTTCGTAACCTTGTCCAGATCTCCGCCAAGGTTCTCTACGCCTACGATACCGTGTCCGAGAAGCACTTTGTGGCACGGCTCCCAGGTGCCCCAGCAGCCGATGGCTTCAAGAGCTCCGAACTTCTTGTCGTACGCTTCCTTACCGTGGACCTGTATGTAGGTGAACTTGTCAAACTCGGCATATGCCTCGATGCCGAACTGTTCGATGTACTCCTCGGTTATGGGCTTTCCTGATGCTCCTATCAGGTTCATACGGGTCATTCCGTTGTTTCCCATGGCGGTGTGCAGAGGGTGATCGAGTGCCTGCATGTCCATCGCGACACATTTTACCTTGTGTTCTACGAACCACCAGCCCGCATCGATCCCGATCCCGCAGGAATAGTGGTAGTACTCCTTGGAGTCGTCAAATTTACGGTGCATGCCTGTGTTCAGGCAGACGACCATGCCCTCGAGCTCGGACGGCTTGATATTCGCACGCTCGCACGCATCCTCCAGGTGTTCGGGAAGGATCAGCCCCCAGCGCGGGACCCGGATCTCGAGGCAGACAGCGTCACCCGTATAGGCGTCAATGGGCATCTCGTGAGTATATCGGGCCCTTCTGCCGTCGAATTCGATCTCCATGACATGGCGCGGAGCATCACAATGCGTACCGGTATGCATGGTGCAGGTGATTTTCTGTGTCAACACTCCGCCTTTTGCCATGGTATGAGTGTTGTCGATAACAGGTTTATCGAAATACGGCCAGCGGGGGATTTCCGCGCTGAACGGATGTGTCAGGTCAACAAATACTTTCTTTCCCATGTTCGTTTTCTCCTTTGTCAAGCTTGATTATTTCCGTAAAGCATTCTTATAAGGTAATCATTAAGTTCTTTTCTTGATTTTTCCGCCTGTTCCTTTGTCCAGTCCTGCAGTCCCTTTCCTGTTTTGAATCCCAGCTCTCCCCTGGACACTGCTTCCACCAGGAGCAGAGATGGCTTATGGGAGTCCTCGAGATGCTGCAGGATATACTTATGGATGTTCAGGGTCAGGTCAAGGCCGACCATGTCTGCATTCTCGAGCGGCGCCAGCTGCGGAAGGCGCAGTCCGAAGCTGTACTTGACCGCATCATCCACGGTCCTGGCATCTGCAATGCCGTTTTCAACGATAGAGATGGCCTCGCGCCACAGGGCATGCTGCATCCGGTTTGCGATGAAACCGGGCACATCCTTTCTGCAGAGCACCGGCTTCTTGCCGACTCTGGCGAGGATCTCCATAACCGTATCCGCAACTTCGGCGGATGTGTGTTCCGTTTTTACTACTTCCACCAGGGGTATCAGATGCGCCGGGTTCCAAAAATGCGTCCCGACAAAGCGCTCCTTGCGGCGGAGGTCAGCGGATATCTCCGTGGGGCTCATGACAGAGGTGTTCGTGCAGAAAATCGCGTCATCGCGGCATTTCGACTCCAGGAGCGCGAACGTGTCCCGCTTGAGCTTCATGTCCTCAAAGACACACTCAATAACGATATCTGCATTCCTGATTGCCGGATCATTTTCGTCGGCGGTAAACCTGATCCGGGATAGGCGCCTTTCGATCTCATCTTCATTTAACACACCGTACTGCCGAAGCTGCTCCATATTATCGCGGATCGGAGTATGTATATCCACTTCCCTGATATCATACAGCGTGATGTTGAAGTCTTCGCAGGAGGAAAATACGAGCGCTATCCCTTTCCCCATCAGACCGGCTCCGAAGATCAGGACATTTTTGATATCCATGTCAGTTGCCCCAATATCCGCCGTCGACAGGAACATTTGCCGCCGTCATGAAGTTCGAGGCTTCGGATGCGAGGAAAATGCAGATGCCGACGAAATCTTCGGGTTCCCCCAGGCGTCCTATCGGGATCCTCTTGAGGAAGTTCTGATAGACGTTGTCGTTGTGGAACATCCACTCGGTAAGGTCGCTCCGGAACACCGTAGGATTGAACGTGTTGACATTTATCCCGTACTCTCCGAGGTCACAGGCAAGAGACTGGGCCAGGAGGTCAACGGCAGCCTTGGAGGTGCTATAGCCGGTATAGCCTTTCATACCGCGCCTGCTGCGGGCTGAAGAAGTGATAACGATCTTGCCGCCCTTTCCCTGTTTTACCATCTGCTGTGCCGAGTACTTGGCAAACAGGTATACACCCTTTACGTTTGCGTCCATGATGCCCTGCCACTCTTCGGTACTTTGCTCGAGTATGGACTTCGGTATTGAAAGCCCGTGGCAGCAGCAGAGGATGTTGAGTTCTCCGAAAGTGTCGACGGTCTCCCGGACTATGCGCTCTGCGTCGCCTTCGATCGCCGGGTCCCCGACGCTGTACGCGCATTCCAGTCCTTCCTTTTTCATCTCCTCAAATATCTCCCTAAGCTTTCCTTCATTCCTTCCGGTCAGCATGACTTTAGCCCCCGCATAGCCGTATCCTTTTGCAACGGCGCTGCCAAGCGCACCGGTGGCTCCCGTTACGATGGCCACTTTGCCCTCGATGCTGAAAAGACTGCTTACAAAATCTTTGGTAACCATATTGACCTTCCTCTTTTAAAGTGTGTTGATTGGATTGCTGAGTGCATGATTTCTATTACTTGTCCGGATAATTGATGACTACCAGCATGACCGCGGGGCGATTGGACTCGTTTTTCAGATAGCGGCCTTCGAACGGCTTGAACGAAATCGACTCTCCGGCATGGATGACATAACGGTTGCCTTCCTTGTCGGTGACGGTCATCTCACCTTCAAGCACGTAGTAGAATTTTTCGAGCGGGTTGTCCTCGTATGCGTATTCGGCTCCCCCGCCGGGCAGGAAAGTTGAAAGCCCGACCCAAAATTTCTCGGCTCCGGTCTCTTCCTTCCCATGGATCCTCATGGCAGTCATACCGAAGTGACCGGGGGCTTCATATGTTTTGAGCTCGTCCAATGTGCGCTTGACCATGTCAAACCTCCTGTATTGATTCATTAAGTTGATGTTGCGGGTTTTTTCAGAATTATTTTATTAAATTTTCGGATAATTTACAACATACAATTTTGAAATTTTCAGAAATTCTTTCAAAGTGATTACAATAAAAAAGTGATTAAAAAAGCTGTACAAGCAAACGTATTGCTTGCACAGCTATACATATATTACGAATATTGCGAACTTCTGATCAAGCTATCTGTCCTGCATGGGCATCGGCATTCTTTATCAACCTGCTGCCCCTTCAGGACGCGGTATGCGCCTTCGGCAAGGGCCTGTGCTTCGTTTTCGCCCGGTATGACAGATGACTCCGCAATAAAACGAAACGCTCGTACTTAAGTATCCATGGCTGCGCCGGCCTCGAATGCGCTGATGTTCATTTCCTCAGTCCCCGGAGGGACATGCATCCTCACAAGGGATTTCCAGTCGATGCCCTCAAGTGCCAATGACCGGGTCAGTGCCCCCAACAGCACGATGTTTTGCGCACGTATGTTGCCAAGCCGTTCGGCAACCTCGGCAGCAGCAACGACATGCACCTTCGGCACGGTCGACTTGATGATATCTATCGCATCTTTCGGGTATACGCTTTGCCCTGTGAGGACCGGCATCGGGTAAATCTCATATGTATCGGTGATCACCGTTCCGCCTTTCTTAAGATACGGAAGCATCCTGAGCGCTTCCAGCTTTTCGAAGGCCACGATGTAGTCGGCTTCTCCCGGTCCGATATTGGGAGCATAAACCTTATCGCCAAAGCGCACCTGAGTGGTCACGCTTCCGCCGCGCTGGCTCATCCCGTGGATCTCGCTCATCTTGACGTCATATCCCAGCCGGATGAGTCCGTCCGAGAGTATCTTGGACATCAGGATGGTCCCCTGACCGCCGACTCCCGCTAGCAAAATGCTCGTAGTCATCGCACACCTCCCGTTCTGCCGATCGCTCCGGCCGGGCATACCTGCATGCATAATCCGCAGCCGTTGCACCCCGCGTTCACGTCGATCCTTGCCTTCCTGTTTTCAAAAGAAACAGCGGGACACGCGATCCTGAGGCATTGCTTACAGCCGGTGCATTTATCTGCATCGACCACGCAGCATCGTCCGGCATTCTTTCGGACCGTTTCGCGCAGCAAAGCGCATGGGCTCTTCGCGATGATGACGAACGGACCTTTTGTGTTTATCCCGCTCTCTATGGCTTCCAAAACTGAGTCCCTGTCGAGCGGATCGATGACGCGCAGGCGGTCATCATTTATTCCCAGCGACCTCACCACGGACTCAATGTCGATCACCGGAATGGCATCTCCGGTTATGCTTCTTCCGGTACCGGGATTGTCCTGGTGGCCTGTCATTGCAGTGATCGAATTGTCGAGTATGCACGCAATGACGTTTGCGTTGGTCGCCACAATATCTATCAGGGAGGTGATGCCGGAATGGAAGAATGTCGAGTCTCCCAGCATCCCGAGGACCTTTCTGGGATCTCTCTGCAGCTCCAGTGCTTTCGCAAGGCCGATCATCGAAGAAAACCCCGAACCCATGCAGATCAAATAGTCAAGCCCGTTCAGTGGCGGGTTTACTCCGAGAGAGTAACATCCTATATCTCCGACCGCAACGATCCTTTTCAGATTCCTGTTTACTCCATGGAAAAAGCCCCGATGCGGACATCCGGCGCACAACACCGGAGGTCTGGAAGGGATTTCTGCATCAGTACCGTATATATCCGTACGCGTTTCACCGATAAGATATCTGCGTATGATCTGTGCATCAAGTTCTCCGCATATTGGCAGCCTGTCCTTCCCGATGCAGTCTATTCCCAATGACCTGACGGCATTTTCCAGGTAAGGGTCGTTTTCCTCTATCACATATATAGTCTCAAATTGCGACGCAAACTCGCGGATCAGTTTTCTCGGGTATGGATAGGTCAGGCCAAGCTTCAGGAAACCTGCTGCTTCGCCGAATGCTTCCTTTGCATATTGATAGGAGATGCCCGAAGTTATGATGCCAATTTTGCGATCAGTTCCCATTTCGATACGGTTGTACGGGCAATCGTTCGCATACTCCTCCATCTCCAGGAGCAGCCTTTCTCGTATGGCGTGGCGGCTTCTTGCGGTAGCCGGCAGCATCGC